>CAZFOR010000017.1:0-20993 GCA_964520895.1 uncultured Eubacteriales bacterium
TTTTTATGTCTTTATATTATTATATTTGTCTTTTTTTGTCAATATTTTTTTGTTACTTTATACTTATTTTTCTAATTGATAAGTGAAAAGGTAAAAGCAAGTTTATAAAGATAAAATAGATTTTAGTCATACAATGCTTCTTAATGTACAACTAAAAGCATTTTTGATATAATAATTTTTACAAACTAAAGTCAAATAGCATTTAGTTTTATCTAAAAAAATCTAATACGATTTGACTCGGTTCATTCTGCTCAGTTTTATTGATTTCTACTTTAATTTTACACTATTTTTGATAAAAAGCAAGTCTTTTTATTAAAAATAGTGTTCAAAACTTGCTTTTTCTCTTACAAAATGCATTTACTTTACAGAATAGCTTTTAACTTTTCAATTGACGTTAATTTTTCAAAATATTCATAAGAAGTTTTGTCGAATCTATTGCATTTTATTATTCTATGTATATAATATAAACACAATAGGAGGTCAAATGTTCAATCTTTTTAATCATATTCATCATAATATTTCAATAAATAAAAATATTAATAGTTCTTGTAACTCAAACTATTCTTTTATCAATTCAATTTTTAATGATGTAAAAACTAATTTAAATAAAAATATATCCTCATATTACATTGACAGAATTGAAAATAATTTTGCTATATGCGAAAATCTTAAAACAAAAGAATATCTAGATATAGACTTGCAAAAATTACCAAAAGAAATAAAACAAGGTGATGTTATTGTTTTAGAAAATGGTAAATATATTATAGATAATATCGAAACTATAAAAAGAAAAAATCAATTAGCTAACAGATTAAATAATATATGGAAAAAGTGAATGTAATTTTTTGAATTACATTCACTTTAAAAAACTTATTCTTCAACCTTTTCAGTTGTTGCTTTTTTTTCAGTTTTTGCTTTAGCTGTTGTTGCTTTTTTAGTAGTTGTTGTTTTCTTTGCTGTTGCTTTTTTAGTAGTTGTTGTTTTCTTTGCTGTTTCTTTTTTAGTTTCTACTTTTTTTTCTTCAACTTTAGCTTCAGTTTTTACTTTAGCAACTTTTTTAGGTTTTTCAACTTTTTCTTCTGGTATGCTAATAACTATGCTAACTTGTTTTTTATCTCTACCTTTTCTTTCAAATTTAACAATACCATCAGCTTTTGCATATAAAGTATCATCTGATCCTTTACCTACATTATTACCAGGATGTATTTTAGTTCCTCTTTGTCTTACTAATATATTTCCAGCTAAAACGAACTGACCATCAGCTCTTTTAGCACCTAAACGTTTAGATTCACTATCTCTACCATTACGGGTACTTCCCATACCTTTCTTATGTGCCATTAAAATTCAACTCCCTTCGTCTCTTAATTAATTATATATTAATTTTTTCTATTTTAACTTTTGTAAATGGTTGTCTATGTCCTTGTTTTCTTCTGTAATTCTTTTTAGCTTTAAATTTGAAAACAATAATCTTTTTGTGTTTACCTTGTGCCATAACTGTTCCTTCCACAGATGCTCCTGCAACTAATGGACTTCCAACTTTGACATCTTTGTCATTAGATACTAATAAAACTTTATCAAAAGTTACTTTTTTTCCTTCTTCTGTATCTAATTTTTCAAACAATACTATATCTCCTTCAGATACCTTGTATTGTCTACCACATGTTTCAATAATTGCGTACATACCTTTATACCTCCTATTCGTAAAACTCGCTAATCTTTTAATTAGGTAGTCATTTGACATTTATAACCTTAATTAAGCGGATTACACACTTCAATATTTTAGCATGTTATGTACACATTTGTCAACATTTTTGTTAAAATTAATATACTATATTAGATTTCAGACAAATGGGGACGGAGGCAAATTGTCTGAAGTCCAAATAATACTTAATATTCAGACAATTTGCCTCCGTCCCCATTTGTCTGAATATTTATGGAGGTTTTTATGAATTTAAATGAACTTAATATTAATAATCAAGGTATAATAAAAAATCTAAATTGTATGGATAATATTAGGAGAAGACTCCTAGATTTAGGAATTATACAAGGTACTAAAATCATGCCAGTTTTGCAAAGTCCTCTTAATGATCCAATTGCTTATGAAGTAAGAGGTAGTATAATTGCTCTTAGAAACGAAGATTCTAGTACTATTGAAATTGAAATTTAACATATATCGAAAATATAGATAATCTATATTTTCTTTTTTAATATATTTATATTATTTAATAACATTATTTTAATTACTCACATATATTATGTAAGGAGGTGTAACTATGGGTCTTACAGCTAGTTCTACTGGAACAGATCTTTTAAATAATGATTTTAATAACTTAAAAAAGAATTGTAAATATACTATTGCAATTGCAGGTAATCCAAATGTGCGGAAAAAGCAGTATATTTAATAGCCTAACTGGTATGCATCAACATACTGGTAATTGGCCTCGGGAAAACAGTTTCAAATGCAGTAGGAGTATGTAATTATGAAGATACTTCATTTATGTTAGTAGATATTCCTGGTACATATTCTCTTATGACTAATTCTGAAGAAGAAGAAATTGCAAGAGATTATATTTGTTTTGGTAATCCAGATTGTACAATAGTTGTTGTTGATGCAACCTGTTTAGAAAGAAATCTAAATCTAGTTTATCAAATATTGGAAATTACTAGCAATGTCGTTGTATGTGTAAACCTACTAGATGAAGCTAAAAGGAAAGGTATACATATAGATTTAGAACTTTTATCAAAACATCTTGGTGTACCTGTTATTGGAACAATTGCAAAAAAGAAAAAAACTCTTAAAAATTTACTACATACTGTTAATCTTGTATGTAATAATGAAATTATACCAAAACCTATATGTGCAAAATATTTACCTATAATTGAATTATGTATTAATATTTTAAAACCTGAAATAAACAAAATACTACCAAATGAATATTTACATTTATCAAAATGGATTTGTCTAAAATTGCTTGATACAAATACTAACATTATTAAGAGTATAGAAAAATACTTAACAATATCTATACTGTCAAGAAAAAAAATCAAAAAGAAGTTATCTGAAGCATTAGATGTTTTAAAGGAAAACAATATTAATCAACAAGAGTTAAAAGACAAAATAGTATCTAGTATAATGTTTAATGCAGAAAATATTTGCACAGATATCTGTAGTTTTGATAATTTGGAATATACAAAAAAGGATAGGAAAATAGATAAGATATTAACATCAAAAATATTTGGTATACCAATAATGATTGCATTCTTAGGAATAATATTTTGGTTGACAATTGTGGGAGCAAATTACCCTTCCCAATTATTATCTAGTTTTTTTGATATTATTAAAGACAAATTACTATATTTATTTGATATACTAAACTCACCTCAATGGCTAACTGGTATTCTAGTTGATGGAATGTATACTACCCTTACTTGGGTAATTGCAGTTATGTTGCCACCTATGGCAATTTTTTTTCCACTATTTACAACACTAGAAGATTTAGGATATCTACCTAGAATTGCTTTTAATTTAGATAATTTTTTTAAAAAGGCATGTACAAGTGGAAAGCAAGCACTTACTATGTGTATGGGCTTTGGCTGTAACGCAGCAGGTGTAATCGGTTGTAGAATCATAGATTCTCCTAGAGAAAGATTAGTTGCAATATTAACTAATGCATTTGTTCCTTGTAATGGAAGATTTCCATTTTTAATAATTATTGCAACATTTTTAGTTGGGACAATATACACAGGTACTTTTTCTCAGTTATTTGCCACTTTAACAGTTTTAGGAATTATATTGTTAGGAATATTTTTGACATTTGTAGTATCAAAAATATTATCCAAAACTATTTTAAAAGGTGTACCTTCATCCTTTATATTAGAATTGCCACCATATAGGAAACCACAAATTGGGTCTATATTTGTTAGGTCAATATTTGATAGGACATTATTTGTATTAGGAAGAGCAATTGTTGTAGCCGCTCCAACAGGTATTATAATATGGTTATTTGCAAATATAAATATATATGATGCAACATTACTTACACATATTGCTAACTTTCTTAATCCTTTTGCAATATTAATGGGGTTAGATGGATATATACTCACAGCCTTTATTTTAGGATTACCTGCAAACGAGATAGTCCTTCCAATTATACTGATGAGCTATATGTCAACAAATACATTAGTTGATATGGAAAATGCAAATACTATTAGTAAAATATTATTAAACAATAACTGGACATTTATTACAGCTTTCAATACAATGATTTTTACATTACTACATTTTCCATGCAGTACAACATTAATTACGATACAAAAAGAAACTAAAAGCTTTAAATGGACAGTTCTATCTTTTGTAATACCAACATTATGTGGAATTATTTTATGCATGTTCTTTAACTTTATTTATTGCATATTCATTTGATTTAGTATATAATATTACCATAATATAGTTTTGTTAGGAGGTATTACTATGAATAAGCAATATCGGTCCAGTTTTAACGGCATTGTTTGTGTAACAGAAGGTGCGTATAAAGTATATGGCATAACAAAAGAAGAATATCAACATTTGATGATTAAACATAATGGTAAATTAAGTGGATCAGACGGTAACTATACAATATACGATGAGGCTAAAACATATGCATATATTAAACTATATGTAAATGATTTGAACCGGCGGATAAAATTTGACATAAGAAATCAAATCTTATCTTTAACAGGAATGAAAAAAATTAGTCCAAAACTATTGAAACTTTTAAACGAAAACATGCCCAAAATTATATATGTTGAATCCATAAATAATAGATGGGTATTTGTAGACCAAAACCTCTTATACAACGTTATAAAAGAGATTGGGTACTTAGCAAAGTGTTCATTATAGGCAATAAGGGAAGAAGATTTTTATCTTTTTCCCTTATTTTTAATATACTTTTACATAAAAGTGTTGATTTTTTTAATTTTTAGCTGTATAATATTCCCATATTTATATTGCTATGATTAAGACTAGTAATAAAATGTTTTTATGTAGAGAGTTGATGGTAGGTGAAAATCAATTAAAAACATTTATGAATCCACTTATGAGCTTTTAATGAAATAAGTTAAACCAATTGTACAGGTTAAAGTACTATAGAGTGTAATATGTATTAATATATTATAAAATTAAGGTGGTACCACGAAACTTTCGTCCTTTCAGGATTAAAGTTTCTTTTTTATATTAAGGAGGTTATAGTATGAGAGAATTGGAAATTGGTAGAACATATAGACATTTTAAAGGTAATTTCTATATTGTATTAGATGTTGCCATGCACTCCGAAACTCGTGAAAAGTTTGTAGTATACAAACACTTATATGGTACTTATGAAACATATATACGACCATTAGATATGTTTCTAGAAAAAGTTGACACAAATAGACCTGATAATATTTTAAAACAGGAATATAGATTTGAAAGGATGGATGTATAATGATAGATATTAAATTAATAAGAGAAAACCCAGATTTAGTTAAAGAAAATATTAAGAAAAAATTTCAAGATCATAAAATTAATTTAGTTGATGAAGTTTTAGATTTAGATATTAAAAACCGTGAACTTAAATTAAAAGGTGATAGCTTAAGACAAAATCGTAATAGCTTAAGCAGTGAAATTGGCAATCTAATGAAACAAGGTAATAGGGAAGAAGCTGATAAAATCAAATTACAAGTTGTTGAAATTAATAACCAATTAGAGCAAAACGAACAATTAGAAAAAGAATATGCAGATAAAATAAACAATATAATGATGAAAATACCAAATATAATACATAAATCTGTTCCTATTGGTCAAAATGATGAACAAAATGTTGAAATACAAAAATATGGTGATCCATTTGTTCCAGATTACGAAATACCATACCATACAGATATTATGGAAAAATTAAGTGGAATTGATTTAGATGCAGCTCGTAGGGTTGCTGGAAATGGCTTTTACTATTTAATTGGTAATATTGCTAGACTTCATTCAGCAGTACTTACTTATGCAAGAGATTTTATGATTAATAAAGGGTTTACATACTGTATACCACCATACATGATAAGAAGCGATGTTGTAACAGGTGTTATGAGTTTTGAAGAAATGGATGCAATGATGTATAAAATTGAAGGTGAAGATTTGTATTTAATTGGTACTAGTGAGCACTCAATGATTGGTAAATTTAAAGATCAATTTTTAAACAAAAGCGAAATACCATATACAATGACATCATATTCACCTTGTTTTAGAAAAGAAAAAGGGGCACATGGTTTAGAAGAAAGAGGTGTATATCGTATACACCAATTTGAAAAACAAGAAATGATTGTTGTATGTGAGCCAGAAGAAAGCTATGATTGGTATAATAAAATGTGGTCATACACAGTTGAATTATTTAGAAGTTTAGATATTCCTGTTCGTACACTAGAATGTTGTTCAGGTGATTTAGCTGATTTAAAAGCTAAAAGCGTTGATGTAGAAGCATGGAGTCCTAGACAAAAGAAATACTTTGAAGTTGGTAGTTGTTCAAATTTAACAGATGCACAAAGTAGAAGATTAGGAATTAGAATTAAAGGTGAAAATGGAAATTATTTTGCACATACATTAAATAACACAGTAGTTGCTCCACCTCGTATGCTAATTGCATTACTTGAAAATAACTATAATTCAGATGGTAGTATTAATATTCCAAAAGTATTACAACCATACATGGGTGGTTTAGAAAAAATATCAGTTAAATAATAACTATTTAATACAAAGTAAGCGGGGCATCAATTGATGCCCCGCTTTATCATAGTTTTATGGTTTGCTATTGATTCTTTTTAAGAATCAATTTTTTTGCCATTGGAATAGTTAAAACAACCAATGCTGTCAAAACCATCCCGGTAACAAGTATCAATGTCGTATAGGACGTACCTACCATGACACCGATGCCAATAGCTATTATCGTTAAATTCGTCTTTACGACAAATTTAACGAATTTCTCAGGCCTATTTGTAAATACCTGCCCTAGCATCATTGCGAAGAACGCTGCCCAAACAAGGATAAATATATAGGCTGCTACTGGGAAAACTACTTCGTAGTAGTGACCATACCAATTACTCGGCCGGAAAGCGTTAAATTCGGTAACAATATTGTAGGCAATCGTACCTACAAAAAGCAACCATAAAACCATCTTAAACTCCTTCAAAATCATCTTGAATTTCATCCTATTATCTCCTTTTAAAAAATAAATTTTTTCTCCTTCGTCCATAGCCTCAAAATGAGAACTTATGTTCACCGACTGGAGTAGTCAGTGACTTTAAAAATAAAACTATGATATATATATTATACCATAGTTTTGCATTTTTGTCAATTATGTCAACTTATTTGTGTGATTTATTCAATTTTAATTAAATCAAATTCTGTATAATCAGATGAAACAAGATAATACTCTATTGAATCAACATTTCCTATAATTGCTGCAGTATGTGATTGTCCATGTAAATGCCCATAAATACACTTTTTCGCATTATACTTATTCATTAGTTGTATTTCTTCATTAGTTGGTGGAAAATGTAATATAACTATTATGTTTTCTGTTTTAGCTTGTTTTAATGAATATTCAAGTCTTTGACATTCTCTTTTTAATATTTTATCATCATCATATTTGTCATCATTAGTTTTTCCCCATCCTCTTGTACCACATATACTATATCCGTTATATTCAATACAATTATTAAAAAGAAAATCAATATTTTCAAAACTATTTTCTTTTAAAAATGCTTTCATTTTAGTAGTAGTTTCCCACCAATAGTCATGATTTCCTTTTAGTAATATCTTTTTACCTGGTAAGTTATTCAAATATGTAAAATCATCTATAGTATCTTGTAAATATGTTGCCCATGAAAAATCACCAACTAATAATACTAAATCGTTATTAGTTATTTTTCTTTTCCAATTTTCTTGTATTTTAATATAGTGATTTTCCCAATTAACACCAAATACATCCATTGGTTTGTTATTTCCAAAAGATAAGTGTAAATCACCTATTGCAAATATTGACATATTACCTTTCTCCTATTTTCAAATTTGCTATTGCATTTAAGTCTAAACTACTTGTATATCCATTAATATAGCTATAATATCCAGCAGATGCTATCATTGCAGCATTATCTGTGCAAAGTACATTACTAGGATAATATAATTTATATTCTTTTTCATTTAAGCTATTATTTAATTTTTCTCTTATATATGAATTAGCTGCAACTCCACCTGCTAAAACTAATTTATCAAGTCCAGTTTGCTCTAAGGCTTTAATACTATTTTTAACTAATACTTCTGATACCGCTTCTTCAAATGAAATACAAATATCTTCTTTTATAATCTCCTCTTTTGAATTATTTACAGTATTTAACACAGCTGTTTTTATTCCACTAAAACTAAAATCCAAATTATCAAAATGAGTTTTAGGAAATTTGTATGTTATTTTCCCTTCTTTTGCAAGCTTATCTATTTTAGGTCCACCTGGATATCCAAGCCCTATAACTCTTGCAATTTTATCAAAAGCTTCACCTACTGCGTCATCTCGTGTTTTACCAAGTATTTCATACTGAGTATAATTTTTCACATGTATTAAATGAGTATGTCCACCAGATATAACTAATGCAACAAAAGGTGGTTGTAACTCTTTATGCTCAATATAATTTGCAGCAATATGCCCTTCTATATGATGTACTCCAACAAGTGGTTTATTAAGTGCATGTGCAAGTCCTTTTGCAGCAGATACACCTACTAATAACGCACCTACTAATCCAGGACCATATGTAACACTTATAATATCAATATCATCAAATGTCATTTTTGCCTCTTCTAATGCTTGCTCAATAACAATATTAATATTTTCTATATGATTTCTTGAAGCAATCTCAGGTACTACTCCTCCAAATTTTTTATGTATTTCTATTTGTGATGATATTACATTTGAAAAAACTTCTCTGCCATTTCTAACAACAGACACAGAAGTTTCATCACAACTAGATTCAATTCCTAAACACATTATTTCTTTGTCTTCCATATTTTTCTCCTATACTAACGTAAATGCTTTAAAACCAAAGTTTCTATTACCGGATATGATAACAATATCATTGCATTTACTAAAAACATATTTATTGGTTTATTTTCTTCTTCTTTTTTCCTTCCTAATAATATTGCAAGTGGTATTATCGGTAAAAAGTATCTACCTTGAATTCCATCAATAATATTAGCTTCTAATTTTGTCCATTGTACATAAAGACTTGTAAATACTAATCCTATTATCATTAAACATACTAAAAATACTATTATTTTATCTTTATTACTAATTTCTATCTTATTATTCCTTATTGTTAAAACTACTAATATAATTAAGTATGTTGTTGGTACCCAACTAAATATAGGCACATCAAATAAACACAAATTGGCTCCTACTAAACTGTCAAATATAAATCCAAAGTACATCGAAATTGTATTTATTAATACAAACATATATTTTATTGGATTAGATAATATATACCTAATTTGCATACTAGAATTTACACCTTCATTTACTTCACATAAATAACTCATTGAATTAAGTGTCCATAATATATTAAGTGCAAAGCAAATTATAATATATATTATTGTATATATGTAATAACTTTTATTTGATTTAAATTTATTTTTAGGTATTAATAATATTAACAAACATAGTGGTGCATATACTATTTTACAAAGTGAAATTAATATTCCTAAAACAGCTAACAATACTATATGTTTCTTACTTATAACACTTTCTTTTTCAAAATATGCTAACCTAATTATATATGTAATAAATAACATAGTTAGTCCATTAGTAAAAGCATCTGCTGAAAGAGTTGTTGCTAAATGTAATTGCATTGGTAACAATGCTATTGCAAATATTAATGGATTTCCTTTAACATTCTTTAATGATAAATACATTAACAAAATATATGCCATCAAATTAAATAATCTTCCTAAGTACACTAGTATTACTGGATTTAATGTTAATATTCTCCCTATAAATACACCTATTACTTGTGGTAAATACTGAATAGGAAAATACAGTGCTGATGTTGGAAATTCAATATCTGTTTTTTCATCTGAATTTAGCTCTACTTTTATATCATTTAATACATCTGAATAATTATAATTAGTTGTTTGATCAGGTTTAATCTCTTTTAAACTT
This sequence comes from uncultured Eubacteriales bacterium, assembly GCA_964520895.1. Taxonomy (GTDB): domain Bacteria; phylum Bacillota; class Clostridia; order TANB77; family SIG350; genus SIG350. The sequence goes on from CAZFOR010000017.1 coordinate 10,212, forward strand.
TTAGGAAGATGTCCTCCCATTATTCCTGTATCAAGTTGTTCAGAAATAATATTACCTTCTGATATTTGATATATTCTATAAAAATGTAATTCTTCATCTGCCCCTCTAAGTGAAGGTGTAGAAAACATAAATAATAGTCCTACAACAAATGCGATTAAACAAAAAGATTTTATATAGTCAAACTTAAACTTACGGACTATACCATATACTCCTAAAAACACAGCTGAAACAATTGCAGATATTATAAAAAAATATTTAACATTTGTGTCATCACTTCTATTCAAATAATATATACCAAAATTCAAAATAAAATAAGATATATATATTATTAAACAAATTAATATATCATTATTCTTAATTTTCTTTATTCTATCTAGCATTTAATTTTCTCCTATTTTATAGTCCTAATAAATTAATTGGTAATGATATTATAAATTGCATACCAGCAAGTATCCAATTAAGTATTGGACTTATTACTAACTCAGGTATTGGTGTTAATACTATAATTAAAAATATTACTGGACCATATTTTTCTAATTCCAAATATTTAAATTTAGCTTTTGCTGGTAAAAAATATAGTAGTATTTTTGAGCCATCAAAATTTGGTAATGGTAATAAGTTAAATACACATAATGATATATTTATTAATACAATATATGTTACTATAAGTGAAATAGCTGATGCAATTGTATCACTTAAACCTATCATTATTCCAGTTGCATCAATAATATTAATTATTATTAATGTAACAAATGCTATTAGTAAATTCATTAACGGCCCTGCTAATGATACTAACATTTGACCTTTTAATGGATTTTTAAAATTTCTAGGATCAATTTGAACAGGTCTTCCCCATCCAAAATGTGCAATAATTAAACATATAAATCCAATTGGATCAATATGGCTAACAGGTGATATTGTGTCTCTTCCTTGTAGTTTTGGTGTAGGATCACCTAATTTTATAGCAACTTTTGCATGTGCATACTCATGAAAACTTATAGCTATAATTATTGCTGGTAATATTGCAAGAAAATTTATTATCCAATCACTCATTTTATTCCCCTTTACTATTTAATATTATTTATAGAAATTACAATTTATTGTGTTAAATTATAGTTTCTATTTTCATGTATAATTAAGTTTATATAACTTTGAAATTCATCACTAGGTAAATTTTGTTTTATTATATTTTTCAGTTCAGCAACCTCTTTTTTTGATAATTTCCTTATAACTTTATAATCTTCTTTATGATTTGGTTCTTCTAATTCAATATCAGTTTTAACAATGCCACTTTCATAAATCTTAACTCCTTCACTACCAAAAGCATAGTAAAACCTTTGTTCAAATATTACAGTATTATTATTTATGGTAAAATAGCAAATAACTAATACAATAGATGTTATTATAATAGCAACCATTAAAATAAGTATTTTTTTCATCATACACTATTCTCCTTTATTTATACCAATATTAATAATATTATACAAGTGGTTTCATTGTTGGAAAAAATAATACATCCCTTATTGACATTGAATCTGTTAGTAACATAATTAATCTATCAAGCCCTATTCCCATTCCGCCTGTTGGTGGAAGACCTATTTCTAGTGCTGTTACAAAATCTTCATCCATTCCACCCGCTTCTTCATCACCATTTTGTTTAGCTTCAACTTGTTTCATAAATCTTTCATATTGATCTATTGGATCATTTAATTCTGAATAAGCATTTCCATATTCTCTACCACCAATAAATAATTCAAATCTTTCTACTAATCTTGTATCAGATACTTTTCTTTTTGTAAGTGGTGATATCTCTACTGGATAATCTATTATAAATGTTGGTTGAATTAATTTATCCTCCACATATTCTTCAAAAAATGCATTTATAACATGACCTCTTGTTTGTTTTGTATCTTCCATCTCAATATGTTTTTCTTTTGCTAATGCTAATGCTTCTTCATCTGTATTTATACTATTAAAATCTATTCCTGCATATTCTTTTATAGAATCAATCATTGATATTCTCTTCCAATTTGGTGTTAAATCAATATCAACACCTTGGTATGTAATCTTAGTAGTCCCTAAAACATTTTTAGCAATAGTTGATATTATTTTTTCAGCCATATCCATCATATCATTATAGTCTTGATATGCTGCATAAAATTCTATATTTGTAAACTCTGGGTTATGTTTTATATCCATACCTTCATTTCTGAAATTTTTACCAATTTCATAAACCCTATCAAACCCACCAACTATTAATCTTTTTAAATTTAATTCTGGTGCTATTCTTAAATACATATCTAAATCTAATGTGTTATGATGTGTTATAAATGGTCTAGCAGCATCACCTGTTGCTACTGTTGTAAGCATAGGTGTTTCAACTTCCATATAATTTTCTTCATCTAATATTCTTCTTAATTCTTTTATTATTTTACTTCTTAAAACAAAAGTCTCTTTTACATCTGGATTCATTATTAAATCTACATATCTTTGTCTATATCTTAAATCCATATCTGTTAATCCATGATATTTTTCTGGTAATGGACGTAATGATTTAGATAAAAGTACAACTTTTTTAGCATGTACAGATATCTCTTCTGTTCTAGTTTTAAACACAAAACCTTCTATCCCTATAATATCACCTATATCAAATGTCTTAAACTCATTGTATGGCTCTTCACCTAAGTCATTTATACTAACATAACTTTGTAGCTTTCCATCACCATCTTGTATATGGCAAAAAGATGCTTTACCCATTATTCTTTTACCTAATATTCTTCCAGCAATCACAACATCTTTACCTTCTAAATTCTCGTAATCATCTTTAACTTGTTTACTTGTATGTGTTCTATTGTATTTAGTTATTTCATAAGGATTTTTTCCCTTTCCTTGTAACTCTTTTAATTTTTCCCTTCTTATTTTCATTAATTCATTCATATCCAATTCTTGAATATCTTCATTTTGATTTACGTTTTCACTCATTTTATAATCCTCCATTCATAATTTTATATGTTATCTTTCAATATCTTTATCTTCTTTTGTATAATTTTCCTTTAGCACTTGCAAATCTTCATCACTTAATTTTAATGCACTTTCCAAAGCTTTTTCTGATTTTCTTTCTTTTGTATTTAATTGTGCTCTTCCTATGTTTAATATGAGTTTTTTGATTTCCTTTGGCAAATCATCTCTTTCTTTATAAACCTCACCACTTGTAAGAGATTTAAAAGCTTTTTCTTGTGCAATTACTTTTCCTTCAGCAGATACATACATATTAATATTTGTTCCATTAAATTGATTGTTTCTATCAGCCTTGATTTGAGTTGTTTCATCAACTAATTTAATACTATTTATATCTTTAATATTTAATACTTTAGCTATTTTAGTTTTTGCAATTTCCAATGCTAGTTCATCCATTAAATCATATTGTGTAGTTATTTCTTTTTTTAATTGATCAAACCTTTGTTTATCTTGCCCTACTAGCTCGTTTGATTCTTTTTTATTTGATAAGTCCATATATTCTGAAATAGATTTTTTATAATCATCATATCTTTTTTCATCTTCTTTGTTAACAACTTTATATTCTGTATTACTATTTTCAGAGTTTTCCATATTAAAATTATCATCAATTTGTGTATAAGCTGATTCAATTCTTTCAGAATCTCTTTTTAAATCATTATTAATACCTTTATTAATACTTACACTTCCTATAACCGTAGTTGCTAAAGTTAATGCTATTACTCTTCTCTTCAACATTTTTTTAACATTCTGTAATCTATTTAGAGTTTTATTCTTGTCTATCTCTTCTCCCTCAGTTAAGTATCCCATCGACTCTTTAACTTCATAATATGTTTTTTTCTTCTTTAGATATTGCATTGTTGCAAACATACTTTTCTTTTTTTGAGTTTTATTTTCATTAGTATATTTCTTCATAATATTTCCTCCCGTAATATATTGTTTGATAAAAAATATTTTACTCCTATATTATATGTTAATTTATAAGTATTTTCAAGTCAAATATATAAAATGAGTACACAATGTTAATTATTGTGTACTCATTTTTGCTTTTATATTATATATGTTATTAATCTTCTTTTATATCATTAATCTTGAATAACTTAAATATTTCAACAATAACAAATGGTGCAACCGCTAATCCTGCAACTGCTAACACATGATTTGTACTTAATAATGTTACATTAAATATACCTTGTAATCCAGGTACTAATAAAACAATTAACATAAGTGCAAGTGATGTAAGTGCAGCCAAAATTAATTTTGGATTATTAAATATACCAACTTGCATTAATAATTTATCTTTTGATTTTACATTAAATGAATGTACTAATTGTGATATTGCAAGTACTGCAAATGCCATAGTTTGCGCTATTGTTATTTTTGTTTGTTCATCAACACCTTTTGTGCTAAGTCCTATAAAGAATGCTGCCAATGTAAGTGCTCCTACCATTATACCTTGGTAAATAATTCTCCAAACCATACCTTTTGTAAATATTTGATTTTTCTTTTTACTTGCTTTTCGTTTCATAATATCTTTTTCAGCTGGTTCAAAACTTAATGCAAGTGCTGGCAGACTATCTGTAACTAAATTAACCCATAAAATATGTATTGGTAATAATGGCTCAATTAAACTAATATCTGTTATTCCAAACCATTTAGCTATTAATGGTGATATCATAATAACTGTAAATAATGTTATTATCTCTCCAATGTTACTTGATATCAAAAACTGTATTGCTTTTAATATATTATCATATATTCTTCTACCTTCTTCAACTGCTGCTACAACTGTTGCAAAATTATCATCTGTTAAAATAACATCTGCCGCTTCTTTTGATACATCTGTTCCTGTTATACCCATAGCACAACCGATATTTGCTGTTTTAAGTGATGGTGCATCATTAACTCCATCTCCTGTCATAGCAACTATTTGGTCATTAGCTTGCCATGCTTTAACAATTCTAACTTTATGTTCTGGTGAAACTCTTGCATATACACAGTAGTTTTTAACTCTTTCAATTAATTCTTCATCAGATATTTTTTCTAAATCACTACCTAATATTGCTTCACTTTCATCTTGTAATATTCCCAACTCTTTTGCAATAGCAATAGCTGTTATTTTATGGTCACCTGTTATCATTACAGTTTTAATACCTGCTGTTTTACATTTTTCTATTGCATCTTTTACCTCTGGTCTAGGTGGATCTATCATACCAACCATACCAACAAATATTAACTCTTTTTCTATTGTGTTTTCATCAACTACATTTGGTAAATTATCAATTTCTTTATACCCAAATCCCAATACTCTAAGTGCTTGTTTTGCCATTAGCTCATTTTGATTAACTATATATGTTATATCATCATCTGTTATTAGTCTTATTTGCCCATTTAAACATATATGACTACATCTTTTTAACAATTCATCAACAGCACCTTTTGTATAAACTATATTTTTTCCATTAACTTTATTAATTGTGCTCATTAATTTTCTATCAGAATCAAATGGTACTTCTGCTATTCTTGGTGTATCTATTTCGGCCTTAACTTTATCAAAATTAAAATTATATGCAATATCGACTAATGCTGTTTCTGTTGGATCACCAATTAGCTTTCTTCCATCAGTTTCTGATACTACTTTTGTATCATTACATAACATTGCACAATTAATTAATTTATTAAACTCATCTTTATTCTCTATTTCTTCAATTTCATGTATATTTGAATTATAGTAAACTTTTAACACTGTCATTTTATTTTGAGTAAGTGTTCCTGTTTTATCCGAACATATAACTGTTGCACTACCTAATGTTTCAACAGATGGTAGTTTCCTTACTATTGCATTTCTTTTTACCATTCTTTGAACACCTATTGATAATACAATTGTTGCAATAGCAGGTAATCCTTCTGGAATTGCAGCTACTGCTAAACTTACTGCTGACATAAACATATGTACAGGTTCTTTACCATATAATATTCCTACAACAAATATTATTACACAAATAACTAATGCAGCTATTCCTAATGTTTTACCTAATACTTCTAATTTAATTTGAAGTGGTGTTTGGCCACCATCTGCATTTTCTAACATATCAGCAATTTTACCAACTTGTGTATTCATACCAGTTTCAACAACAATACCTTTTCCTCTACCATATGTAACCATACTTGATGAAAAAGACATGTTTTTTCTATCACCAATACCTACCTCTACACTATCAATTACTTCAATATCTTTTTCTACTGGAACAGATTCACCTGTTAATGATGATTCTTGTATTTTTAGGTTATTTGCTTCAAATAGCCTAATATCAGCTGGTATAAAATCACCTGTTTCTAATACAACTATATCCCCTGGTACTAAATCTTTTGTAGGTACAGTATCTACTTTTCCGTTTCTAACTACTTTTGTAACATACCCACTCATTTTCTTTAATGCCTCTAATGAAGATTCTGCTTTACTCTCTTGTACTACACCAATTACTGCATTAACTACAACTATTAGTAATATAATAATTGAATCTGTTACACCTTCACCTTCTAGGTATCCAACTACACCTGAAACTAATGCTGCTATTATTAATACAATTATCATAAAATCTTTAAATTGATCAATGAATTTTTGTAATAAACTTTTTTTCTTTTTTTCTTTTAGTTCATTATATCCATGTTTTTCAATTCTTTTCAAATGCTGGCTATCATCTAGACCATTTTCTAAGTTTGTATCTAGCACTTTTTGGACCTCACTAATGTTTTGATTAAACCATAAATTTTCATCCATAAGTTTTATCTCTCCTTTAATTAAATATATTAAACTTTCCTATCTATTTTACTATATCTTTCATTAAATTGTAAAGCAAATTTTACATTAATAACAAAATTTTGTAATTCTTTTCACCTTTATATTTAAACTATCATATTATGATTATATAAGGAGGTTTTCAAAATATGAATAATATAAATAGAAAAATGTATAATACACAAATGTGTTGTTGCGGAAACTGCATGTCAGAAAGCTGTTATTGTAAAGTTCCCGATTTTATGCCAAGAGATCCATTACTTGCAAATTCCTATGTTCCTTATCAAACTTTAAACGAAATATATGAACCTCGAACATCATTAGAGCAAGGTACTATCTTCCCTGAATTAGATAGTCCCTACACTAGTGGTCAAGGTTATATGCAATTAATGGAATTATATATGTCAGAAGGTGGTATGTAATATGGAAAGAAAAATTAGTTCAAATATAGAGAATATATCAAATTCAAGTATAAATGATACAGTAAGCTGCAAACCAATAAATAATACAAACTGTAGCATTGTTGATAGAGAAACATTGTTAAGACAAATTATGGAAGCAGATTTTATTATAAAAGACTTGAACTTGTATTTAGATACACATCCTTGTTGTGAGAGAGCTTTATGTTTATTTGATGAATTTCAAAAAAAATCAGATAGATTAAGAAGATTATATTCAGAATCTTATGGTCCTTTAACAATAAGTGATAATTTAGATAATTCAACATGGCAATGGATTAGAAATCCTTGGCCTTGGGAAAGGATGGTGTAATAGAAAATGTGGAGTTATGAAAAAAAATTACAATATCCTATTAATATAAAGAATTCTAATCCGAAAATGGCAAAATATATAATATCTCAATATGGTGGTCCTGATGGAGAACTTGCTGCATCTCTTAGGTATTTATCTCAAAGATATTCAATGCCAACTGAAAGAGCAAAAGCAGTTTTAAACGATATTGGAACTGAAGAATTAGCACATTTAGAGATGGTAGGAACTATTGTATCACAATTAACAAGAGGTGTTGAACCAAAGGAATTAGAAAGATTAGGTTTAGGAGATTATTATACTGATCATGGTTCAGGTGTTTATCCTCAAGCAGCAGCCGGTTTTCCTTTTACTGCAGCAGTATTAGCTGTAAAAGGTGACCCTATCGCTGATTTAACAGAAGATTTAGCAGCTGAGCAAAAAGCAAGAGCAACATACGAACATTTAATAGATATAGTTGATGATCCAGATGTTTTAGATCCTTTATCTTTTTTACGTGAAAGAGAAATCGTTCACTTCCAAAGATTTGGTGAAGCTTTAAGAAATATACAAGAAAAATTAGCTGAAAAACAATTTTTTATGAATAATTTAAATAATCCTGATTGTATTGTAAATAATAACTGTAAGTAAGTAAAGTATAAAAGCACATCTTTTGATGTGCTTTCTACTTTTTAAATTCCTACTTTTTAATTTGTTCGCATTTCTGATTTGCAACAGTACAAGATGTTTTGCATGCAGATTGACATGAAGTTTGGCACTCGCCACAACCTTTTCCTTTAACATCTTTGAGTGATGCAGTACATAAGGTCTTCACATGTTTCATTTTCTTTACTCCTTTCAAATAGTTAATTCTCCTGGTTTAATAGTTGATAACTGAAAAAAATCAATTGTCTATTTAATTATGATTTTTATATATTTTAACATAAATATTATATTTGTCAATTTTTAATATTAATTTTTAGTTATTATTCTATATCTTATATTATTCTTCATGTTTAATTTCTCTTTTATTCAATTTATACAATTCTTCAACTGCCAATGATATTTTTGTAATAACATTTTTCTTTGTAGGATAACAATAAAACGAATCTTCATTTGTTGATATATCAATACAATCATATGGTTTTATGTAAACATAATCATATTCAACATGTATACCATAATTAGTAAGTGGTAATTTATTAATTTTATATTTTTCACCACTAAACTCACCTTCTAAGGTAAAACCATTTTTATCATGAAGTAATTTAGCTTGCCCTAAATTAATAAACTCCTTTGGATTTGGTAATGAATATACATAGACAATATCTTCAAAACAATATTTATCATTTATTATTTCTTGTCTAACTTGTTCTCTTTCCCATTCAAACCATGAAGGCACATGTGTAAACTCTGTTTCTCCTTCTGGTACATAAAGCTCACCATATTCATTCATCTTCCATTCTTTATGACAATTATTACACCATAGTTTTTCACTATCCGAAGACATATCTTCTGCATTACAATTTGGACATTTATATAATACTTTATTAATCCCTTCAGTTCTATCTTTTATTTCAATTTTATTTTCTTTTTGCCATTTATATTCATCATATTCAAATTCTTTATTTATAATTTCATTTATCTTGTTTGCATCATATTCTTCTATTTGCTCTTTTGTTAAAATCTGTTTCATTGTAGCATGTAGAGGTACTTTTCTTTTATCTTTAAAATTCCAAAAAGGTGTTGATAAATAATTCCCATGATTTATCAATACAACTACTGGTACACCCAATATTTTAGCTAGTTTTCCTAATGCCTCTGGTAAAATTGATTTTGTTCCAATAGGTGAATATCTAGCTTCTGGATACATACTAATAATACTTTTATATTTATCCTTGCAATATTTCATTTGCTTTATAAGTGCTATATCATTAGTGAACTTTCTTGTACAAATACATCCCAAAAACTCCATTAACTTTGGTCTTTTATAATATCCATCTACTGTGGCTATATTATTAACACCATGTGGAAATGTAGCTATTGAATTAATATAAAAATCCACAAAATACATGTGATTTGATAATAACAAATATGGTGGTTTTAGTCCTTCCATATCTATTTTTTCAATTTTATATTTTGTACCAATTAAAGATACTTTGCTTAATAAATAAATTATAAATCTTGCAAAACCATTTTGCTTTTTAGGCATTTTCTTTGTATCATAATATTGTATATTTTTATAATTTGGCTGTATATTTTCTTCCTTCATATAACCTCTCCTTTCACTTTAAAATTATTATAGCATAACAAATATTTTTGCACAATATTAATATTCTATTTAATGTAATAGCATATTATATACGAAAAGGCACGAGTCTTGAAATATCAAAACCCGTGCCTAAGCTATCTAATTAAGCATTATCATAATTTGTTAATTTTTACCTTCTTAAGATATTATCTCATAAACGCAGCAAAAACTGCTTAAAATCAAATCTTACTCCGTTTTCAAGCCTACATCAGTTTTCAGTTATTATATATGGGTCTGTGCTCATTCCTGACCCATTTACTCGGACATTAGATTTTAAAACTACTACAGGACGAACACCATTAGCGTCGTCGTAGTTCTCACCGGTAAAGGATTCGTACAAACCGCCAGCGTCCACTTCGCCAATTTCGCTCACATCGCGCACATAGCGCACACGGAAGAGGACACCGTAAGAATTAACACTGACGCAGCGAGACGCAAGCCAGTAACTTATATTACTGCTATTTTCAAATATCATCTTATATCCTTCTGTTGTATTTGCTATCTTACTTGTTCCTGTGTAATTGTAATAATCTTGTGTATATTCTATTCCATCATGTGTATATTTGTACCCATATCCTCCTTCATTACTACTTCCTCCTCCATATGCTGCCATATCACTACTACTATATCCTGTTACTCCATTTACATCTTCTACTGTTATACTTCTTGCTCCTTTTACTGATAACACTCTCCAATCTTCTGCACTTCCTGTTGATTCGTATGTTTGGTCTGTTGTTGCTGGTGTTTCACCTATATTATCTATATATCCCTGTGAACCATATCCTGTTTGTTCTTTCTTTGCTGTATATGTTCCTGCTCCTGGTGTATATTTGATATATTGCCCTACTTGTACTTTCCCTGCTGCTACACTGCTTAAATCTGCCATATTTAAATCTGCTGCCCATCCAAA
>CAZFOR010000018.1:0-8159 GCA_964520895.1 uncultured Eubacteriales bacterium
ATCTCATTAGTAGCATTAATAATAACAATAATAGTATTAATAATACTAACAGGAGCAGTAATAATGAGTATAACAGGAGAAGATAGTACAATAGGCAAAGCAAATGAGGCAGTATTTAAAAGTAATTTAACAAACTATAGAGATGAATTTACAAGAAATGTAATGCAAAAACAATTAGAACAAGGAGGAACATTTGATAAAACGACATTAACTGATGAGGATATAGCAGACTTTATACCAAACATAACAGATAGAGATGCAGAAAAGTTAGGAATAGTAAATGGAGAGTTAGTATATAAAGATACATCAAACGAGGAAGAATTTGGATGGGCAGCAGAACTGAATATGGCAGATTTAACAAATGTATTAGCAGGTCAAGAAGGTCTAGAAGTTGGAGACTATATTAAATATACACCAGGAGTGGGAAGTTATATAGTAACAGCACAGAATTCTGGGCAAGTAGAAGCAATTGGTGACCCTCAGTATATGTATGATAAAACATTTGAGACAAGTGCAACAGTGGAAGATTGGAGAATATTATCAATTAAAGGTTCAGAAGTAACAATTGTAAAAGAGGGTGAATTTCCACAATTATGGCTACTTGGAGTAACAGGATATACTAATGCAGTAAAAGAATTAAATAATATATGTGCAATATATAAAAACCCAGCATATGCAAAAGAAGCGAGAAGTATAACAATACAAGATATAAATGACATAGCAGGATATACACAAGAAGATATGGAAACATATGGAGGAGGAAGTAGTCAGGCAGGTGGATATAAATATACAGCATCAGTATACAACGATATTATAGATAAAGAAGAAACATATATTCAGGATTTTTATGATTATAATGGAGATATAAAAGAATTAACTACGGAAGATGAGAAATATAAAATGATATTTGCAAATCCGAATGTAGATTATTGGATTGCATCTAATTATATTAGAAATTGGGGGGATGATTTTCAGTTTGGGGTGCGTTATATGAATAATGGATTTGTGTATGGTGAACCTCTATATTCTACCAGTGGAGAAAAATTTGAAAGAGAATTAGGCGTTAGACCAGTAGTAATATTAAAATCCAATGTAAAAGTTACAGGAGGGCCGGGTACATTTGGTCAACCATGGGTAATATCTGAAAACTAGTGTAATGGTTCACATAATCTTGAAAAATATATTGATTTATGATATACTCTGTCAGAAGGTTAATATAGTTATTTAAAAATCTTCACTAAAATTTAGTGGAGATTTTTGTCTCCACAATAATATTATTTAAGGAGGAAAGTTTATGCATACAATGACAAAGTTAATTCAGGAAATTGAAAGAAAAAATTCGCGGGTGGTTGTTGGTATAGACCCAACAGAAGGAATTATGCCAAAGGAATATCAGAAAATGATTGAGTCAGGTACAAGCATAAAATCTGTATTATGCAAATATTGTCAAGATATTATTAATGCAATTTATGACATTGTACCTGCTGTAAAACCAAATATTGCTTTTTTTGAAAGATATAAAGCATATAATCTGTTTTTTGAAGTATGCAGGTATGCACAATCAAAAGGATTGGTTGTAATTGCTGATGCCAAAAGAGCAGATATTGGTTCAACTTCAAGCGGATATTCAGATGTTTTTTTAAACGATTTTTCAAATTGCGATTTCTTAACGGTAAATCCGTATTTCGGAGAAGATTCACTTAAACCGTTTATCGATGCTTGTAACAGTATGGATAAAGGACTGTTTGTTTTGGTAAAAACATCAAACAAATCTTCTTCGCAGATTCAGGATTTGGTTACACAAGATGGAAAAAAGGTGTATGAAAAGGTTGGAAAAATGGTATCTGATTTGGGCGAAGGATATAGTGAGTATGGATACAGTAGTATCGGTGCAGTTGTAGGTGCAACACATCCTGAGCAAGCAGCAAGTCTTCGCAAACAAATGGAACATACTTTTTTCTTAGTACCTGGTTTTGGTGCACAAGGTGCAACAGTTGATGATGTTCTTGTCAATTTTGATGGGTACGGAAGAGGTGCTATTATAAATGCATCAAGAAGTATATTAGGTGCATTTAAGAAAGAAGAATATAAAGGACTTGATTTCAAGCAGGCAGCAAAAGCAGAAGCAATAAAAATGACAAATCTGATAAATGAAGGCTTAATAAAACAAGGAAAGGTGAATTACAACATATGAATGAAATTTATGAAATTCTATTAAAAGAAGGTTGTATAAAAGCAGGACATTTTCTTTTGAAGTCAGGAAAACATAGTGGCTTTTACTGTGATATGAAATATCTTTCATTAAAACCAAGAGCAATGACAGAAGTATGCCGGCTACTTGCAAATAAGATAGCTGATGCAATTCCACTAAGCAATATTGATGTTGTTGTTGGACCTGCAGTAGGAGCCATAATTCCTGCATATCAAATTGCATCAATTCTTAATAAACGAAATAATTTTACCGAGAAAAAAGATGGTCAAATGTATTTCAGAAATAATGATAACATATTTGGCAAAAATGTTTTTGTTATTGAAGATGTTGCAACAACAGGTGGAACGATATATCAAACTATTGATGCAGTTAAGGCATTTGGAGGAAAAGTAGTTGGAGTTGGAGTTATTGTTGACCGAAGTGAAGGAAGAGCAGCCTTTAACGTTCCCTTTGTTTCGGGATGTGAAGCTAAGTTCACTGTTTACGAACCAAATGATTGCAAGATTTGTAAAGAAGCACAAATCCCGTTGTACAAACTGGGAAGTAAAAACTAAATAATTTAAAACAAGATGTAGATTATAATAAATCTATGTCTTGTTTTTTACTATTTAATATATATTTTGTATAAATGTTGAAATAATAAGTAATATGATATAAAATAAATGTGAGGTAATAAAAAATCAGACAAAATGCCTCCGTCCCTATTTGTCTGAAGTGGAGGTATAAAAATGAATGTTTATGATAAAATAAATGAATTGGCAAATGCGTTAAAAGAAAGTAATGAATTTAAGGAATATATTGAAATAAAAAATGAGGTATATAAACAAGAAGAAAATAAAAAAATGATAAAAGATTTTAGAGAAAAACAAATTGAAGTACAAAAAATGGCAGTGGAGGGAAAAGAGGAAGATGCTGTAGCTAAAACTGAAATATTAAAACAAATGTATGAAATACTTTTGAAAAATGAAAATATTAAAAAAATGTTTGATGCAGAAGTAAGGTTTGATGTTTTAATTGGTGATATGTATAGAATATTAGGTGAAGCAATTCGAGGGGCAATGGAGGATTAATATATGCTATATATTTTAATTGTTTTATTTATTTTTTTAGTAATAACAAGAATTATATATAATAAGTATAAACCTAAGCAATTATTAGAAATGTCACAAGATACACAGTGTGATGATATAATTGATAAATTGCCAGATAATTTAAGTATATGTAATGAAATATTGGAAAATATGAATAAAAAAGATGTGATAGTTGAATTAAATCAAAACCAAGATTCAACTAATTCATTTTACAATGTATTTAATAACAAGATAATATTATGTAATAGTGAAAAGGCCAATAAAGTTTTTACTAGATTAATGTTTATATCACATGAATGTGTACATTCAAATCAAGATAAAAAGTTTTTATGGTTTAATTTTATACTTGCAAATATTAATATTATATATCTAATAGTATCATTAATATTGATATTTACAAATGTAATAGGGAAAACACAGTATATGTTAGTATTAGCTATATATTTGATTATAAATATATTTATATATTTTGCAAGAAATATGATTGAAACAGATGCTACATATATGTCATTAATATTATCATCTAAGTATTTAGATAAATACTTAGAGAAAAACGAAAAAGAGAAGATTATGAATAAGTATGAAAATATTATTCATAATGGAACAAGTACATTTATGTATAATATTTTTATTACAAATTTTGTAATGGTTGTATTATACATATTAGGAGTATTAATTAAAATGAATATTTAAGGATAGGTGTCATATGAAAATATTAATAAAAAATATAACTATTGTAGATATGGAGGGAAATGAGCCATACATATCTGATTTATTAGTTGATAATGATACAATTAGTAAAATAGATGATAATATACAAGATGGAGTAGATAAAATAATTGATGGTACGAATAAACTAATAATGCCAGGTTTAATAAATACTCATTCACATTTGGGTATGAGTTTGTTTAGAACATATGGAGAAAATAAAAAACTTATGGACTGGCTTAATAATTATATTTTTCCAAAAGAGGAATTACTTACACCAGAGCTTGTATATGATTTTACTATGCTGTCTTGTATTGAAGCAATAAAATCAGGTACAACTTGTTTAGATGATATGTATTTTTATGAACAAGAAGTAGTAAAAGTATTTGAAAGATTAGGGCTAAGAGGTATTATAGGGGTTAATTTACCAATTGATGAAGATAATAATATAATTACTAAAGTTAAGGAAAAAGGTTTAGAGGATTTAATTTATTTGTATGGTGGACCACATGCTCCATATACAACAACAGAGGAAAGCTATATAAAGTATGTAGATATTGCTAAAAAATATAATATTGGTATACAAACACATTTATCTGAAACACAAGATGAGGTAAATATTATAAAAGAAAGATATAATAAAACTTCAACAAAACATTTATATGATTTAGGTGTTTTAGATGTACCAGTAATATTACCACATGGAATATATTTATCTGATGAAGATATTGAAATATTAAAAAATGTAAATGGTGGAATAGTACATAACCCTATTAGTAATGCAAAACTTGCATCAGGAATTTGTGATGTTAGAAAATTATTAGATAGTGGAATAACAGTTGGGCTTGGAACAGATGGAGCATCATCTACTACTACACTAGATATGTTTGAGGAAATGAAAACATGTGCATATATGCAGAAATTAAAATATATGGATAGTAGTATAATATCATCTTATGAGATATTGCAAATGGCAACTATTAATAATGCAAAAATTATAAATAAGCAAAATGAAATTGGTAGTATTAAAATAGGTAAAAAAGCAGATTTGATTATATTAGACTTAAATAAACCTCATTTAATACCAATAAATGATATTTATTCTACATTAGTATATGGTGCAAATGGATCAGATGTTGTAACTACTATTATAAATGGTAAGATATTAATGGAAAATAGGAAATTAATAGATATTGATGAAAATGAAGTAATTAATAATTGCAATGAAATTGCAAAAGATTTCTATAAATAAAGTTAACAAAGTAAAGACGAATTTTTAATAAATCTTTACTTTGTATATATATTAACTCCATATTTTCTATGGAGAAAAAGATAAGCAGTGCTATAAATTAAATATATTATAGTATATGTAAAAATAAATATTATGTTACAAAAGGAGTTTATTTAAATGTATAAAATATTAGAAGAAAATGATAAAGAAAATTATGAAGAATTTGTAAAGAAAAATCCAAAAGGTCATTTTATGCAATCATTAAAATGGCATGAAATTAAAATTGACTGGAATAATGAAGTTGTATTAAGTATAAATGAAAAGAATGAAATTATGGGTAGTATAAGTATTTTAGTTAGAAAATTACCATATATAAAAAGTACGATAATGTATGCACCTAGAGGACCTGTGTGTGATATATATGATGAAAATGTATGGAATGATTTAATAGATGGAATAAAAATATTAGCAAAAAAACATCATGCATTTATACTTAGAATAGATTCAGATGTAAAAAATGATGATATTAAATTTAAAGAATTAGCTAAAAGATTAGGATTTAAGGTTAAAGATGATATAAAGAGATTTAGTGATGGAATACAACCTAGATATGTATTTAGACTAGATGTTAAAGGAAAAACTGAGGAGGAATTACTAAAATCTTTTCACGAAAAAACAAGATATAATATTAGATTATCTACAAGAAAAGGTGTTACTATAAAAGACGGTACAAAAGAAGATTTAAAAGATTTTCATAAAATAATGCAGGAAACTGGTAAAAGGGATAGATTTGGAATTAGACCATTATCATATTTTGAAAAGATGTATGATGTTTTATCACCAGATAATATGAAAATACTTATGGCATATTATGATGGTAAACCTATTGCAGGAACAATTCCGATAATGTATGGAAATAAAGTGTGGTATTTATATGGAGCTAGTTCAAATGAATATAGAAATGTAATGCCAAACTATATGCTACAATTTGAAATGATAAAATTAGCATTAGAAAGAGATGCTGATATATATGATTTTAGAGGTGTAGAGGAATTTGAAGATGAAACTAAGCCAGAATATGGTGTATATAAATTTAAAAAAGGATTTAATGGTGAATTTATAGAATTTGTTGGTGAGATACAAATGGTATTTAATCCTTTTATGAATTTCTGTTTTGAAAAAGGATTAAAATTTGTAAAGAAAATTAAATTTAGAAAATTGTAGGTGAAATATGGAAAAATTAGTTATAAGATCAAAAGATATTATACATAACATTAATACAATAAAACAGCATATACAAAAAAATTGCAATTTAAATGAAACAAAAATTCCAAAGATAATAGGGGTTGTTAAAGGTAATGGTTATGGACTAGGATTAATAGAATTGTCTAATTTATTGATTAATAATGGAATAGATATGCTAGCTGTTGCAAAAGTTAATGATTGTGTTTTACTAAGAAAAAGCGGAATAAAGCAGGACATCTTACTATTATCATCAACTTGTGTAGAACAAAATATTTTTGATGTTATAAATAATGATATTATTCCAACAATAGGAAGTATTGAGAGTTTAATAAAATATAACAAAGTAGCAACCCAATTAAATAAAAAAATAAATGTTCATATAAAAGTTGAAACAGGTTTTGGAAGATATGGAGTAAAAATAAATGAAATAGCTAAATTCATAGAAGAATATAATGAATGTGAAAATATTAATATTGTAGGTATGTTTACTCATTTTTCTTCAGCATTTTCTAAAGATACCAAAAATACTGATAACCAATTTATTGAGTTTACGAATATAGTAAAAATATTTGAATTAAATAATATAAAAATACAAATGTTACATGTATGTAATTCTACAGCAACATTTAAATATCCTAAATATTATTTAGATGCAGTAAGATTAGGCTCTGCTATAATTGGTAGATTACCAATACCATACAAATACGGACTTAAAAAACCGGAATATTTTCAAACTAGTATTGTTGAAATAAGACAATTAGATAAAGGAAAAAATATAGGTTATGGAAATAGATACAAATTAAAGAAAAATTCAAAAATAGGTATATGCCAAGTTGGCTATGTAGAAGGAATTGGATTAGAGGTAAAAAGTAATGTATATACGATGTTTGATATATTAAGAAACATTAAACATTATTTGACATATATTTTCAAAAAACCAAAAAAATATATATTGATTAATAACGAAAAGTATGAAATAATAAGTAATATAGGAATGAGTAATATTATAATAGATATTTCAAATTCGGATATAAAAGTAGGCGATACTGTGGAAATTGATGTAAATCCTATATTGATTGATTCTAATATTCAAAGAGAATATATTTAATAAGTAAGTTCTATTAATTTTAAAAGGAGGTTTTTAAATGGAAAATGCAAGTAAGGCATTATTAATAGCAGGAGCAGTGTAGTTAGTAATAGCACTAATAGCAGTAGCAATGGGAATATTTGGAACAGCTAGAGGAGTTGTAGACAAAGCAGAAGGACAAATAGACAATATGAGTATACAAATGCATAACAGGCAATTTGAACAATATGATAAAAAGTCACTTACAAAGGAAGAAGCTAAAGAGTTGATATCAACAGTAATATCAAGTAATAAAAAAGCAACAAGTAATGCCTTTAGAGTTGAATTATGGGTATATGATAATGCTGCCAATAATTATTTTGGCACATATCAAAATGGCAATACATATATAATTGATTCAATGAGTTATGATGGAAGTACATATGATTCGTCAGATAGTGAATGTATTATGAATTTTGATCCAGTATATAAAAATGTTTTGATTGAATATAACACAAAAGGATTAATAAAATATATAGAAGTATATAATTAGGAGGTTTTAAAATGGAATTTGAAACAGATAAAAAAGAAAAATTGGGATTATTT
>CAZFOR010000018.1:8259-20489 GCA_964520895.1 uncultured Eubacteriales bacterium
AGGAGGTTTTAAAATGGAATTTGAAACAGATAAAAAAGAAAAATTGGGATTATTTAAAAGATTAGGAATAGCAATAGCTAAACCTAAAGATTATGAAAAATTAGCAGACGAGAAAACAGGTAGAACAATTGGTACATTTATATTAATATCACTAGTTCAAACAATATGTATATGTGCATTCTTATTTTATATAGGTAATGTTTTGTTAACAGCGTTAAATCAGTGGATATCTGAATTTCCTGAATTTAGTTTTTCAAAAAGTGGATTTGAATCAAACATGGAAGAACCATTTGTATATTATGATGACGATTTAACTATATATGTTAATGTTGATGATAACAAAACAATAGAGGAAATAAAAGAAGAAAACAGTGATAAAATATATGCTACAGTTGATTACATAATACTAGGAAAAGATGGTGTAGTAGCAAAAAATGATGGAGAACTAGAAACATTTATATTTGCAGATAACTTAAATGAACAAACATTTAATAAAACAAATGTAATTGAATTTTGTAATAAATATTTAGTTAATAAAATGTTAGCAATTGTAGTTGTAATTACAGGCATATTTATATGGATATTTGTAGCTATATTTAAATTTATAGGTGGATTAATATATGGATTAATTGGAATGGCAATTGCAAGTATTCAAGGCAAAGATATTAAATTTGGTAAATTATATAATATTGCAATGTATGCAGGTGTAACTACAACAATAATTGGATTATTTGATTTGTTTGTGTATCCGATACCATTTTGGGGCACTTTGAAAATAGTTATTATCTGTTTATATATGGGATTTGGAATAAAATATATTGATGTTAAAGATAATAACAATGGTATAGATAATAACGATAACAATTCTTTTGGTAATAAAATAGAAGATAATGGTAATGAAGAATTTAAAAATAATTTAGAAGAAGATAATAATAATGAAGAAAATAAATAAGTAACATATATGAGGTGTGATTTATGAAAAAATATATAATAATGGTAACATTAATTATAGTAGTATTAAGTATTAATAATTTAGTATATGCAGTTAATATACCAGAAAATATACGCGTAGGATTATATTATGGTTCTACTGCTAAACAAACAATTAGTATGACATCAACTAACAATATGTTAATTGGAACATTAAAAGATAATTCATTTAGTGTTAATGAAGAATTATCAGAAAAATTAGTAAAAGGTGTTACATTAAAATTTACAGTAGACCAAGATTCTGATAATTATATCAGAATTTATATAGACGATATATTAGTTGGTGGTTCTGATAGCCCAATTGGAGTGCAAGCAAATAATGCTAAATTAAAACTAGATAATAACAAAAACTATAGAGGAATTATGGAGATATCTAGAATAGCAGGTGGTAACTTAAAGATTATAAATCAATTATCACTGCAAGAATATTTATATTTAGTGGTACCTTCTGAGATAGAATCATCATCACATATTGAAGCATTAAAAGCACAAGCGGTTGCAGCTAGGACCTATACTCTTACAGGAATGAATAGACATAGCGCGGATGGATTTAATGTGTGTTCAACAACACATTGTCAAGTGTATGGCGGGACAGTTGAAGCGATATCAACTAATAAAGCTGTTGATGAAACAAAAGATGTTGTTATGACATATGATGGAAAACTTGTTGAAGCATATTATTTTTCTACAAGTGGTGGATACACAGAAGATGTATTAAATGTATGGACAGCAGATTTACCATATTTAAAAGCAGTAGAAGATCCATATGAAGCAAAAACAAAACCATGGGTTGTTACATATACAAAACAAGAATTAGAGGATATATTAACAAAACAAGGTGTAAATATTGGTGAAGTTACAAATCTAAAGGCAACAGAATATACAGCAGCTGGTAGAGCAAATAAGATATTATTTGTAGGTACTAATGGAACAAAAGAGTATGCAAAGGAATATGCACGTACATTATTTAATCTTCGTAGCAGAATGTATATAATAGAAGGTGGAAATAGCCAGACTACTACATCAAATATAAAAATTGTTGATAAAGATGGAAATATTACAACAAAAGATGTAAATACAAACAATTTACAAACAGTTGATGGAAAAAGTATAAATAGTGATACTAAAATAATGACAGTAGATGGTGAAAAAAACATAGAGAAAGAAACACAAACGCAAGGTACTGATACATATGTATTTACTGGATATGGATATGGACATGGTGTTGGTATGAGTCAAAATGGAGCAAAAGGAATGGCAAATGCAGGCTTTGCATATGAGGATATATTAAAGCATTATTATACAGGAATAACAATTCAAAAGTAATAATAAGGAGGAATTAGATATGGAAAATGCAAGTAAGGCATTATTAATAGCAGGAGCAGTGTTGTTAGTAATAGCACTAATAGCAGTAGCAATGGGTATATTTGGAACTGCAAGAGGAGTTGTAGATCAAGCAGAAGGGCAAATAGATAATATGTCCGTGCAAATGCATAATAGACAATTTGAGCCATATAATAAATCAACATTAACAGCAAAGGAAGCAAAAGATTTAATAGCAATTGTAATATCAAATAATAAAAATGTTACAACTAAAGACTTTATTGTTGAATTATATGTATATATGATACACAAGATAACTATTTTGAATATTATCCATCTGGAACTACTTGGTTAATGGATAGTCAAAGTGATACTCTTGGTTACAAAGAAAATGAATGCATAATGAATTTTGATCCAGTTTATAGTAATGTTATAATTAGATATAGTGAAAAAGGATTAATAAATTATATAGAAGTATTTAACGGAGTTAGTGTATTTTAAATTTTAGTTAAAGAATAATAATGTATACTGGATGCATAAAGAAATATTTAAACTTTATTAAATGGTGATAATTTGTCTGATATGGAGGAGATTATATGTATATTGGTATTGATGTAGGTGGTTCACATATTGGGTTTGGTTTATTAGATGACAATTTTAATATTATATTAAATAATGATACATATATATCTAGAAAAACACCTATAGAAGAAATCGTTGAGATATTAAAAGAGGGAATACAAAACATTATAAATGAAAATGTAAAATATATTGGTATAGGTTTTCCAGGTATATGTAATTTGGATACTAAACTAGTTACAAGGGCAAGTAATATTGATTTTAATAAAATATGTATACCTCAAATATTAGAAAATGAATTTAATATACCAGTATATATTGATAATGATGCAAATGTTGCAACTATTGCCGAATATTTTAAAGGTAGTTTAAATAGTACAGAGAATGGAATATTGTTAACTATAGGTACAGGAATAGGTGGAGGAATAATTCTAGATGGCAAAATATATAGAGGTACAAATTATACAGCTGGTGAATTTGGTCATATGTGTTTTGAAAAAGATGGTATAAAATGTGGGTGTGGTAGAAGCGGTTGTTTTGAAAAATATGCAGCACTTTCAGTTTTGAAAAAAACATATACTCAAAATGGGTTTGATTTTCCAAATTTAAATGAAATACTTGACATGGATGATTTAGCTGCTAAAATAATATATGAAAAATGGATAGATAATTTGACAGATGGAATAGCTAGTATATATAATATATATGATCCTGATAAAGTTATTATTGGAGGAGGATTTGCTAAATATTTTGAAAATGTACAAGATAAAATAATTGCACTTGTACAAGAAAAAGTATATAATAAAGAAAAAGAGATAATAATAGAAAAAGCTTTTTTTGAAAATGACGCAGGATTAATAGGTGCAGCAATGTTAGGTCAAATATTATATTGATGGGGGTAAATTTTATGAATGACAACAAAAAGAAGAAAGATAGTCAGTTAGCATTTTGGATAATGATGTTTTTTATAGGAACTTCATCATTAATTGGTTTTGTAATTGCATTAATAGTTGTGATTGCTTATTTTAGTATGAAAAAGGGCAGTAGTACTGTTGTCAAAACTAAATATAAAATAGAAGATGATGATATATTAAAAGAAAAAGATGGATTTACACAAGAAGAGTTACACGCACATGATGGAATAGATGCAGAGAAATTTGATGTAACTCAAAATGCAGTTCATAAACATGATGGATGGAATAGTGGTGGTCCTATTCAATATAAATAAATAGAATTAGAAAGGAAATAATTATGGATGATATGGGGTTAGGTGCAATAGTTATATTTATAATAATTATATTTACAATTTTACCATTTCTTATATTTATATCAATAATTGGAACAATTTTAAGTAAAAATAAGAATATAAATAATTGGTCAAATAAAAGTGATGATATGTTAAAAGGAAAAGAGACATTTACACAAGAAGAAATACACGCACATGATGGAATAGATACAGAGAAGTTTGATGTAACTCAAAATGCAGTTCATGAGCATGATGGATTTGACGTAGAAGGACCCATTAGTTATAAATAAATATAATTTAAAATAATACTGAATTAAAATAAAAAAGAATTTGAGATTAAAATTTTTTTAAGTTTATTATAAATTATTGAAAGTTATTAAAAAATATGCTATATTAAATATAGTAGCAATAAAATTGTAAAAAATACATATAATATTATTGCTATTAGATAGCATAAAAAAAGTGGTGAATCCAGCCATTAAATTGGAACTTAAAAAAGCGGTGAATCCAGCCATTAAATTGGAACTTAAAAAAGCGGTGAATCCAGCCATTAAATTGGAACTTAAAAAAGAAAGATTAGAGACTAAACTCTAATCTTTTTACTTTGTCAAAAATATAATTAATTATTGCAATTCAATTAATGTTATTGTATAATTTTGGAAAGGAGGGATAAAAGAATGGTCCTAAAACTAAAAATTGTAAAAGTCGATACTGAATATTGTGATTATTTAAGAAAGTTTGATAATAAAGTTCCATATAATAAAAATGAAAAAGAATTAAGACCATTTTTAGGAATTCTATTTGAGATAAATACTTGTGAATATTTTGCACCATTATCAAGTCCAAAAGAGAAACATAAGAAAATGAAAAACACAGTTGATTTTTTTAAGATACAAAATGGTTCTCTTGGAGCAGTTAACTTTAATAATATGATTCCGGTAACTAAAATAAATTATACTTTAATAGATTTAAATAAAGAAACATTAACTATGTCTGAGCTAAAATATCAAAAATTGTTAAAAGAACAATTAGATTGGTTAAATGCAAATTATTATCAAGTAAAGAATAAATCATCTAAATTATATGATTTATACAATAATGGAAAGCTTTCAGAAAATATAAAATCTAGATGTTGTAAATTTAAATTATTGGAAGAAAAATGTTTACAATATAAAAACTAATAATAATTATTTAATAGACTTAACAATAGAATTATATAATATTCCCAGTATACATAAAATTGATTTTTATGTATACTGGGAATAAATTGTGCATAACTTAGGGAAAGATAAAAAACAAAGCATACCAATTAATTAATTGATATGCTTTGTTTTTTTTATCTCTTTATCTTTTCTTTTTTATCTGTTATATGAGCATTCTCAGACAATACTCTACCTTTCTTTTTGAATTCTTTTTCAAGATTATCATTTGCTATTGATAACATAAGTTTAACTCTATTTACTTGATTAGCCTCTGATGCACCTGGGTCATAATCAACAGCTGCTATATTTGCACTAGGGTATAATTCTTTAACCCTTTTTATAACACCTTTACCAACAACATGATTAGGCAGGCATGCAAATGGTTGAACGCATAAAACATTAGGAACACCATTTTCAATAAATTCTAACATTTCAGCTGTTAAGTACCAACCTTCACCAGTTGTATTACCAGTAGATAAAACTTTTTCAACATTATTTGCTAAATACCAAATATCTGAAATATGTGCATATTGTTTTTTAGCATTTTTAAGTTCATTTTTTACAATGCTTTCATATTTATCAATTATATTAATAGCTAATTTATAGAAATGTTTTTTTACTTGTTTAGTTTTTAAATATTGATTTAATGTAATTTTGTGTGATGCCATAAATTTAACAAATCCCATTAAGTCAGGGGAGATAACTTCTGCACCTTCTGCTTCTAATTGCCTTACTAAATTATTATTTCCAAATGGATGATATTTAATTAATATCTCTCCAACAATACCAACTTTTGGTTTAATGACATTACTAATAGGAATTGCATCATAATCTTTTATAATATCTTTAACAATTTGTTTGTATTCTTTTATTTTACCTCTTTTAGTTACTTCTTTACCTTTATTAATCCATTTCTCAGTTAATTTATCACATGTACCACTAATAATTTCATAAGGTCTATTTCTACTATTACATCTAGCAATTAAATCACCAATAGCAACACCAATTATCATTTTATGTATCATTGATATTGAAATTTTAAATCCAGGCATTTTTTCAAGTCCTGCAACATTAAATGAAAGTACAGGAACATCTGGGAAGCCTGCATCAATTAATGCTTTACGCAAAAACCCAATATAGTTAGTAGCTCTACAACCACCACCAGTTTGTGATATAAGGACTGTTGTATGATTCGTATCAAATTCCCCTGATTCAAGGGCTTCAACTAACTGCCCTATAACGAGTAGGGAAGGGTAACAAGCATCGTTATTTACATACTTTAAACCTGTTTCAACAGTATGTGAATCACAATGTCTAAGTAGTTTTAAGTTATATCCACTAGCTTGCATTGCAGCTTCTAAAAATTCAAACTGTATTGGAGCCATTTGAGGACATAAAATTGTATGTGTTTTTTTCATTTGTTTTGTAAATACAATTTTATTTGCTATATATTCTTCGTTTTTAGGATTTACTATATCTCTATGATACATATTAGATATAAGTGATCTAATACGAATTCTAATAGCACCTAAGTTATTAATTTCATCTATTTTAATTAATGTATATAATTTTGATTTACTAGCTAATATTTCTTCAACTTGATCTGTTGTAATAGCATCAACACCACAACCAAAAGAAGTAAGTTGCACTAATTCAAGATTTTCATTTCTAGAAACAACTTCTGATGCTGCATATAGTCTTGAATGATACATCCATTGGTCAACAACCCTAAGAGGTCTTTTAAGCTCAGTTAAATGTGATATTGAATCTTCTGTTAGAACACTAACACCTAAACCAGTAATCATACTATTTATACCATGATTTATTTCAGGGTCTAAATGATAAGGTCTACCAGATAAAACAATACCTTTTAAATTATGCTCATTTAAGTATTTTATAGTTTCTTCACCTTTTAATTGAATATCTCTTTTAAATCTATGATATTCTTTTTGTGCTTTTCTAATTGCTTTAACATATTCCTTTTTAGAAATATTGTATTCTTTAAATTCAGGAAGTTCCATAAATCTATCTGCAAGTGCATTTATTTTAAGAGGTAAAAATGGATTTATGAATTGTATATTTTTAGCCCTTAAATCTTCAACATTATTTTTTATTACCTCTGAATATGATATTACAATAGGGCAGTTATAGTGGTTTTCAGCACCTTTATATTCTTTATTTTCATATGGAATACAAGGATAAAATATTTTAGTAACACCTTGCTCAATTAAACTCATAATATGTCCATGTGCAAGTTTTGCAGGATAACATACTGACTCAGAAGGCATTGATTCAATACCTTTTTCATAAGTTTTTCTTGAACTTTTTTCTGATAATATTACTCTAAAGCCAAGCTCAGTAAATAATGTATGCCAAAATGGATAATTTTCATACATATTTAAAACTCTTGGAATACCTATTGTACCTCTTGTAGTTTTTTCAATTGGTAATGGTTTGTATTCAAATAATCTATCATATTTATATTTATATAAATCAGGTAAATCATTTTTTTGAGCACCACCACCAGCACCTCTTTCACATCTGTTTCCAGATATATATTTTTTACCATTATTAAAACTATTTATAGTAAGCTGACAATTATTTTCACAAAGTTTACATCTAGTAAGAGATGTTTTAACTTCTAATTCATTTACCTCATCTAATGTAAGCATACTAGATTTTTCTATATTATTTAATTTTGCATAATTAATTGCAATAAGTGCAACACCATAAGCACCCATAAGTCCTGCTATATCAGGTCTTATTACATTTACACCAACAGTTAATTCAAAAGCTCTAAGTACAGCATCATTTAAAAATGTTCCGCCTTGAACAACAATATTTTGTCCTAGCTTTTTAGTATCTCTTATTTTCATAACTTTTTGTATAGCATTTTTAACAACAGAATATGATAATCCTGCTGCAATATCTCCAACTGACGCACCTTCTTTTTGTGCTTGCTTTATTTTAGAGTTCATAAATACTGTACATCTTGAACCTAAATCAATAGGTGTCTCTGCATCTATTGCACTAGTTATAAACTGTTCAATTGATATATTTAAGTTTGTAGCAAAGGTTTGTAAAAATGAACCACAACCTGATGAACAAGCTTCATTTAGCATTATACTATCAATTATATTATCTTTCATTCTGATATATTTCATATCTTGTCCACCAATATCAATAACACTATCAACATTAGGGATAAATTGTTTTGCAGCTGTTTGATGTGCAATAGTTTCGATTTCATTTGTATCTAAATTAAGTGCAGTTTTGATTAAACTTTCACCATAACCAGTAACACCACTTGATGCTATATAGCAGTTTTTAGGTAACTGACTATATACAGTTTTCATCATATCTAAAACGGTAGCAAGTGGGCTTCCTTCATTACTTTTATATATTGAATAAACTAGATTAAATTCATCATCAATTAACACTAATTTTGATGTAGTAGACCCAGCATCTATACCTAGATATAGAGGACCTGAACATTGATTAATATCTTTTTTATTAACAACATCTTTTGAATGTCTTTTTACAAAATCTAAATAATCATTTTTTGTTTCAAAAAGTGGTGGTAATATATTTGATTCAAATGTTTGAGTGTTTTTTAATTTTTCTATTTTTGCTTTTAATTCATTTGAATTAATTGATTTTGTTTTAACACCACAAAGAGCTGCACCACGTGCAACTAATAAATGTGCATCTTGAACTATTATAGCGGTTTTATCATTTAAATTTAATGTTTGTATAAATCTATTTCTAAGTTCAGATAAATAGTTAAGTGGACCACCTAAAAAAGCGATATTTCCTTTTATAGGTCTACCACATGCAAGACCACTAATTGTTTGATTTACAACTGCTTGAAATATAGATGCAGCAATATCTGATTTATTTGCACCTTCATTTAAAAGTGGTTGTATATCTGTTTTAGCAAATACACCACAACGAGAAGCGATAGGGTATATAGTTGTATATGATTTTGCAAGTTCATTTAACCCAATTGTATCTGTATTTAAAAGTGATGCCATTTGATCTAGAAATGCACCTGTACCACCTGCACAAGTACCATTCATTCTTTGCTCAACTGAGCTACCAAAATATATAATTTTAGCATCTTCACCACCTAATTCAATTGCAACATCTGTTTGTGGTATATATTCATTTACAGCTGTTTTACAAGCAATAACTTCTTGTGTGAAAGGTATATCTGCCCACGAAGAAACAGACATACTTCCAGAACCAGTAAGTTCTATAGTAAAGTTTGACCCATCATATGTTTTAAGTAAATTATCTAAAACTTTACAAACTGTGTTTTTCGTATCTGAAAAATGTCTTTCATAACTTTTATATATTATCTCCTTATTTGTATCCATAACTACTATTTTTACTGTTGTTGATCCTATGTCTAAACCAACGTGTAATAACTTTGCCATATATTGATTACCTCCTATTAAATTACCTAAATATATCTTATCATTTTAAAGCAAAAGTGTCAATGAAATTAAGTAGCCAAATATGGAAAAATAGTGTAAGATGTAATATATAAAATAATTTAACTCTATTTAATTAAAATCATATAAATGTGAAACAAAATTATGAGAATTTAATAAAAATGTTTCACATTTTATAGGAGATAGTTATGGAAGAAACATTTAAGAAGTTATTAATAATGTATTATGAGGAAAAAGATGAACAAAAAGTTAGAGTATTTTTAAAAGAAAAATGTTATATATCTATTTAGTAATATATAATATATGTAATAAAATTGCATTTTTAATGAACAACTCTTTAAATTTTGTTGACAATAAAAAATAATTGTAGTATACTAATCTAGGTGATTTTCCAAATGTTAGATGTTTCAAATATGTTAAGACATAACATTCAAAAACAAGAATTAAATATACAATTAGGCGATATAAAAGAAATTGAGTATAACTATGATAAAATATTAATTGATAAACCAATTATATTTGAAGGGGTTATAACTAATTATGACAAAGTCTTAAATGTAACAGGTATAATTAAAATTTCTTTTAATACATATTGCTATAGTTGTGGTAAAGAGTTTGAACATGAACAGGAAATAGAGTTTAATGAAACTTTTACTGGGTCGCCAGGTGAAGAAGAATACGAGCTATTATCAGAAAAGATTGACTTAGATAAAGCAGTTATTGATAATATAGTATTAAAGCTACCAACTAAATTACTTTGTAAACCGGATTGTAAAGGATTATGTAGTATATGTGGTGGTAATTTAAATGAAGTTAAATGTAATTGTAATGATTTGAAAATTGATCCAAGATTTGAAAAATTAAAACAATTAATAAAATAATTAAAACACGAAAAGGAGGGAATAGAAAATGGCACAACCAAAAAGAAGATGGTCAAAAGCAAGAACAGGTTTAAAAAGATCTACTTGGAAATTAGAAAATAAAAACTTAGTAGAATGTTCTCATTGTCATGAAAAGATACAATCTCATAAAGTATGTCCATTATGTGGATATTATAAAGGTAAAGAAGTTATAAAAATAGAAAAATAGGCTTAAAGGTCTATTTTTTTTTATGTTAAGAATTGTTTACATAATCATCAAAAACTATTTAAATGTACTCAGTTTTATGGTATAATATATATTGTAAAATAAAATAATAAGGAGTGATCTTTTGTATGTGTTCACGGTCAACAGTAGACTTTGCGGGTTTATCAGCAGTTGAAGTCTATGATTTAAGGTGTATAAACACTATTGCAAGGTTTCCACAAGATTTTTGGAATAAGATATCAGCAAATGAAATATTACGGCATGTCATACTAGAAAAGCTTAAATTAACAAGAAAGGAAATTTGCATTTTTGATTTCAGAAAGGAATTAAAGCAATTAAAAATTATAGGAGCATTGGAAGTATTTGACTATTCAACATATAAATTGATTAGATATTGCTTTCCGGAGCTCAATATTATGGCATGGGAATTAAAGTGTACTCCTAATTGCTTTTTTGATGATTATGAAAATGTAAAAAAAGCATTGAAATGGTTATTTGAAAAAGAAAATTTGGAAACAAGAAAGCAAATAACTGAAAATTTTTCTGCTGACTTATTACGGTATAATGGTTTAAAAACTCTGTGTGAAAAATATACTTTAATTCAGCTAATTCACATTGTGGTTCCTGAAATGAAAATAAAGGAATGGGAACTGAATAAGGTCTTTGTATGGAATAAGGATTTAATTAAACAAGCAGTTAAATGGCTTATTGAAGAAAAACTATGTTGGGAATATAAAGATGTTTGCAAAAATATTTCTGCTTCAGTATTTCGACGAAATGGACTTGAAGGTATGTTATCAAAAGGCTGTGGAAACAGTACAATTGCAGCACTAGATATAGCATATCCAGGAATGTATTCGAAAAATGTTCTTAAAGCATATACAGGTAAAGTATAAGTTAAAGGCATATATAATACTAATTTAGTGTTGTATATGCCTTTTTCTATATAATCATATTTAATATTAATGAAAATTAAATGTGATTAAAATAAGTATAAAATAACAAAAAACTCCTTGACAAAAAAATACAAATATAATAATATAAAGACATAAAAACAAAATAAGGAGCAAAAAATGAAAAAAGAAAAAGCAAACTCATGTAACAATAATCAAATAGCAAAAAATACATGGGGGGGGGGTACTAGAGATAGTATAACTCTAGCTTTTTCATACGCAAAAATATTAAAAATAAAATATAGAACAAAGTTATTAGTAAAAACTAATAGCTAGTTTTAGATTTTTTTTTAATGGGAAAAGGAAGGTGATAAAGAAAGATAAAATAAGATAGAAAACAAAATAAGAAGGAGGAGAAAGAAAATGAAAACAACACAAAAAAGAGGAATCTCAT
>CAZFOR010000019.1:0-19964 GCA_964520895.1 uncultured Eubacteriales bacterium
TTTTAGTTCATTATATATGGTGCTACATCTGTTCCTGACCCCTCTTTGATGGTAACATTAGATTTTAACACAACTACAGGACGCACACCCACAGAGTATTGGGCATCAGCGCCAAAGAAGCCGTACATACCGAGAGTGCCCACGTTGCCACCGTACACAGCTCGCACACGGAAGTGCGCAACGTCATTAACAACACTCACGCAGCGAGACGCAATCCAGTAATTTATATCACTGCTATTTCCAAATATCATCTTGTATTCTTCGTCTGTTGTTTTTAATTGCTTACTTGTACTTGTTCCTTCGTACTTGTAATAGTCACTTGTATATTCTGTTCCATTATCTTTTGCTTTATACCCATATCCTCCTTCACTATTACTACTTCCTCCATTGTATGCTGCCATATCACTACTACTATATCCTGTTACTCCATTTACATCTTCTACTGTTATACTTCTTGCTTCTTTTGCATATTTATTATCTTTATATATTCCACATATTTTATTTAATTCTTGTACTGCATTATCATATCCTGTTTGTCCAAACAGTGTTAATTCTGGTAATAATTCTTCCCTTACTATTGTTACCTCTGTTCCTTTTACTGATAATACTCTCCAATCTTCTGCAGTTAATCCATCTGTTGTATATGTTTGGTCTGTTGTTGCTGGTGTTTCATATCCATAATCTATATATTCCTGTGAACCATATCCTGTTTGTTCCTTCTTCGCTGTATATGTTCCTGCTCCTGGTGTATATTTGATATAACTTTCTACTTTCAAATTTTCTTCACCTGCTATTACTTCACTTAAATCTGCCATGTTTAACTCTGCTGCTGCTTCAAACTCTTTCTCATTTGTTATATCTGTATATTTTAGTTCTCCACCAATTATTGCCCAATTAATTGCTTCTTCCCTTTTTATACTTGGTACATAATTTTTTAATGTATTATAATGATTTGTTAGTTTTTCCTCATCTGTATTTCCTGATGCTGTTGAAATGCTTGTATCTATTGTACTTGTATCTATTGTTCCTCCGTTTTCTAATTTCTCTTCCATTATATTTCTTGTGAATTCTTCTTTATACATTGATAAATTATGTTTGTTTACTGCTTCATTTGCTTTATCTATTGTGTTGTTTTCTCCTGTTATACTCATTATTACTGCTCCTGTTAATATTATTAATACTATTATTGTTATTATTAATGCTACTAACGAAATACCTCTTCTTTGTTTTATTTTTATAAATATATTTCCCCTTTCTTTTTTATATCTTTATATTATTGCGTTTGTCTTTTCGTCATTTTTTTTACTAATTATTCATATAAAGGAAATCTCTTACATAATTTATCTACTTCATCTAAAATATATTGTTTACTATTTTCAAAATCAGTTAATGTTAAATCAATTAATCTTGCAATAATTCTCATTTCTTCTTCTTTAAATCCTCTTGTTGTAACGGCAGGTGTTCCAACTCTTATACCACTTGTTATAGTTGGCTTTTCTGGATCATTTGGTATTGCATTTTTATTTACAGTAATATTTAGTTCATCTAATTTTTCTTGTGCTTCTTTTCCTGTAACACCTTTATTTCTTAAATCTAATAGCATTAAATGATTATCTGTTCCATTTGAAATTATATTAAATCCTAATTTCTTAAATTCATCTTCCATAGCTTTTGCATTTAATAATATTTGCTGTTGATATTGTTTAAATTCAGGTTTAAGAGCTTCTCCAAAGGATACTGCTTTACCTGCAATAACATGTTCTAGTGGTCCACCTTGAATTCCAGGGAAAATTGTTTTGTCTATTTTTTCTTTATATTGTTCTTTGCAAAGTATCATACCACCTCTTGGTCCTCTTAATGTTTTATGTGTTGTTGTTGTAACAAAATCCGCATATGGTACAGGTGATGGATGAAGTCCAACTGCAACTAAACCAGCAATATGTGCCATATCTACCATGAAATATGCACCTACTTCATCTGCTATTTCTTTAAACTTTTTAAAATCTATTATTCTAGAATATGCACTAGCACCTGCTAATATTAATTTAGGTTTATTTTCTAATGCTAATTTTCTAACTTCGTCATAATCTATTGTTCCTGTTTCTTCACTAACATTATATGGTACTATATTATATAATTTTCCAGAGAAATTAACTTTACTTCCATGTGTTAAATGTCCACCATGTGCTAAATTCATGCCAAGTATTGTATCACCTGGTTGTAATATTGACATATATACACCCATATTAGCTTGTGAACCTGAATGTGGTTGTACATTTGCATGCTCAGCTCCAAATAATTCTTTTGCTCTATCTATTGCTAATTGCTCTATTTGGTCAATATATTCACATCCACCATAATATCTTTTATTAGGATATCCTTCTGCATATTTGTTTGTAAGGACACTTCCCATAGCTTCCATAACTGCTGTACTAACAAAGTTTTCTGATGCAATTAATTCTATTTTAGTATTTTGTCTATTCTTTTCTAAATTAATTAAATCAAATATTTCCTTATCCTCTACCTCTAATTTAATATTTTCCATAATATCACCCTTTCTTATATATTATTTGGCTAATATATTTTTTCTATTATTTTATATTTAGATTTTATCACATATATTTTTTATATACAAGAAAAAAATTAAACTATATTATACAGTTTAATTTTTCATTCCATGATATGAGTAAAAGGTATATAATTTACCTATTATCTATGCTATCAATTACATCATATAAACCTACTGGTGTTACTTTATTATCACTTAGTATATTAATCACATTATTTATTTTATCAATATCATTTGTATAATTAATAATACTATTTCTTTCAATATTTTCCATACCAAAATTACTCTTTTCCTTTTTAAGTACTTCAACACCATATAAATTCTTTTCTTCATTTAATAGCAAGTAATATTCTAAATTTATCTCTCTGTTTTCACCTTCTCTTAAATATTCGTAATTGGTAAATTCACAATTATATACTTTCTGCTTTTTCATTTGTAAACCTTTCCCCTTTATCGCAATAATATTTTACTACTTATTTCCAATTTTTGCAAGATATTTCTATCGCAAATATCGACAAAGCAGATAGTTGTGTGATATAATGTATTTGGAGGTATCAAAATGGAAATAAAAAACTCAAATTTCGTTATAAGTGCAACAAATCCAAAACAATATCCAACAGATAATTTACCTGAAATTGTATTAATTGGTAAATCTAATATTGGTAAATCTTCTTTTATAAATTGTTTAACAAATAGGACTAAACTTGCTAAAACAAGTTCATCACCTGGTAAAACTAGATTAATAAATTACTATAATATAGATAATTTGTTCTTTTTTGTTGATTTACCTGGATATGGTTATAGCAAAATGTCTAAATCACAAGAAGAAACTGTTGCAAATTATATAAATGAATATTTAACTAAAAGTAAAAATATATCTTTAATAATTTTTCTAGTAGATATAAGGCATAAACCTACTAATTTAGATATAGTAATGTTTAATTGGTTAATTAAAGAAAAAAAAGAATTTATTGTACTTGCAAATAAAGCTGATAAAATCGCTAAAACAAAAATAGATGAATACATAAAGGTAATTAG
Source organism: uncultured Eubacteriales bacterium (assembly GCA_964520895.1). Taxonomy (GTDB): domain Bacteria; phylum Bacillota; class Clostridia; order TANB77; family SIG350; genus SIG350. The sequence continues at coordinate 3,608 of CAZFOR010000019.1, forward strand.
TGATACATTTAGATTAAGAGAATATGGATTAGAAGCATCTATCCCTATTTTACCTTTTTCATCAGTTAATAAACTTGGAAAAGAAGATTTATTAGATATAATAGAAAAAAGTATTTAGTAAAAATTGTAGAAGCACCATAATTTTTAATATAATTATGGTGCTTTTTTATATGTCGAAATGTGCGATGAAATTTTCTTGCTTTTGGCAATTTATGGTAGTATAATATTTGTATCCCACTAAAAGATGGGAGGTGACAGTCATTGGAATTAGTGGTAATATTTATGGTTCTATTATTACTTTTAATTATTACTGTTCAAAAATAGAATACATAGAAAATGAAAAAAGAGCGTCCAATCGCTCTTTTTTCGTGATTTTAATTGGATATTAGTGGTATCCTTTTATGTTTATATTATATTACCATTTTTTACTAATGTCAATAGTTTTTATAAAAATCATATAGTTAAATTCCTCTTTTATATGTCGAAATGTGCGATGAAATTTTCTTGCTTTTGGTAATTTATGGTAGTATAATATTTATATCCCACGAAAAAGGAGGGAGGTGTTATACATTGGAGATAGCACTTATATTTATGGTTCTATTATTACTTTTAATTATTGCAACTCAAAAATAGAATACATAGAAAATGAAAAAAGAGCGGTCAGACGCTCTTTTTTCGTGTTATACATTGGAAACTTTTTTCTTATATTGCTTATATTATATTACCATTTTTTACTAATGTCAATACTAAAAATGTATTTAGTCCAATATTATCTCATTTTCTTTCATTACTTGTCCTTCAAGTAATGCATTTTTAATAATTGAATTTTCTACATCTAATTTAATTTTAATCCCATATCCTGATGGCTGTAACATATTAAATAATGTTTGTTCATACTTGTTATATTGATATATAGCTGCAGATAAACTGCCACTTCCGCATGATGTTTCATAATAAAGTGTATCAATTGTCTTTACCCAAACTATTGGATGTATCAATAAATTATCATTATCACCTTCAAGTAATATAAATCCTAACACATCATTATTATTTATAATTTTCTTCATCATTAATTTAATCTTTTCTTTTGCTTTATTCTCATCTGCTTTAAGTTCTTGTATAAGTTGTTTACTATTATTTTCATCAAATATCTTAAAATATATTCCATCTATTTTTACAATATCATTAAATATAATATTATTAATATCCTTATCTATTTGGATATTTATTTTAACCATATTTTCTTTTATTAAACCAATTATATCTGTATTATAACCTGATACTTTAATTGACACATTCTTTATATTTAATTTTTCACCATAATATTTTATTGCACATCTTGTAGCATTTGAGCAAAACTCTCCACCTGCCATATTAAGTTCAAACCTATCTTGTTTAATAAATCCAACCTGTTCAATTGTTTTATCCAAATATAATATTCTATCATTTATTTTCTTTTTTTCTTGTCTTGAATAGTTTTCATCTATACATAATGCTGTTTTATTACCACCAAGATTATATATACTTACAACAATTTTGTTATTTGTCATTTTAAACATCTCCTTTTATTACTTTAAATACATGCACAAAAAAACTATATGTATCCTACATATAGTTTTTCGATATATTCAATATACATTTTAACTATTTTGTAGGCACACAACTTTTAGCCTGTACCTACATGTTAAAAACATTAGTTATAAGCTCATAAAATTATGATGTACATAGTTAAAAAATATATTTTTATTCATTTTAATTACTCCTCTATCTCAAGTTTCTTTTTAATCATTTTAAATGCTTTTTCTCTGTCTACCATTATTATATGTCCACAACCATCGCATTTTAATTTGAAGTCAACACCTACTCTAATTATTTCCCATATATTGTTTCCACAAGGATGTTGTTTTTTGGTTATAACTTTATCTCCAATATTATATTCATTCATATTATGCCTCTTTTTTTAGTTGTTCTTTCTCTTTTTTCAATACTAGTGTTGGCATTTCCTTATTCTTTATACAATTAGGTGTTATAACACATTTCTCAACATCTTTCATTGATGGTAATTCAAACATTATATCTCTCATAGAATCTTCAAATATTGACCTTAGTCCTCTTGCGCCTGTATTTCTCTCCATTGCTTTTTCAACAATTGCTTCTATTGCTTCTTTTTCAAACTCTAATTTAATACCATCTAATTCAAATAATTTTGTATACTGCTTAATTAATGAATTTTTAGGTTTAGTTAATATTTCAATATATGCTTGTTTATCTAATTGAGTTAATGTTGTAATTATTGGTAACCTACCTACTAACTCTGGTATAATACCAAACTTCAATAAATCTTGTGGTAACATTTGCTCAAAACATTTAGTTAAATCTATATCATTTTTAGCCTTAATCTCTCCACCAAACCCAATATTTTTAACACCAATTCTAGCATTAACAATTTTCTCTAATCCTTCAAAAGCACCACCACATATAAATAAGATATTTTCTGTATTTACATGTATAAATTCTTGTTGAGGATGTTTTCTACCACCCTGTGGTGGAACTGCTGCAACTGTTCCTTCAATCATTTTTAATAATGCTTGTTGAACACCTTCGCCACTTACATCTCTTGTAATGGATGGATTTTCAGATTTTCTTGAAATTTTATCTATTTCATCTATATAAATTATTCCTTTTTCAGCTTTTGTAACATCCATATCTGCTGCTTGAATTAATCTAAGTAATATGTTTTCTACATCTTCACCAACATAACCTGCTTCTGTAAGAGTTGTAGCATCTGCTATTGCAAATGGTACATCTAATATTTTAGCTAATGTTTGTGCAAGTAATGTTTTACCACAACCTGTTGGACCTAACATCAAGATATTGCTTTTTTGTATTTCTACATCACTTATTTTTTTGTTAAACTTAATTCTTTTGTAATGATTATATACAGCAACTGCTAATGTTTTTTTAGCATTATCTTGACCAATAACATATTGATCTAAAACACCTTTGATTTCTTTTGGATTAGGTATTTCTTTTGATTGATAAATTATTTCTTCAATTTCTTTATCATCTGCATTTAATATTTCACTACAAAGAATAATACATTCATCACAAATATTAACACCAGGACCTGCTACAATTTTAAATGCTTCTTCTTGTGTTTTACCACAAAAAGAACATTTTATTTCTTTTTCAGTTTTATTTTTGGCCATCTAGGAATTCCTCCTTATATTTTTATTTTCTTTTTTCTACAACTTCATCAATTAAACCATATTGTTTTGCATTCTCCGCTGTCATCCAGTTATCCCTATCTGTATCCTTTTCTATTGTTTCAAGTGATTGCCCTGTTCTTTTACTTAATATTTTATTTAATTTTTCTTTTATTCTTAAAATATTCTCAACTGCTATTTTCATATCAGTAGCTTGACCTTGTGTTCCACCTAATGGTTGATGTATCATTATTTCTGCATTTGGAAGAGCAAATCTTTTACCTTCTGCACCTGATGCTAATAAAAATGCTCCCATACTTGCAGCAAGTCCTACACATATTGTAGCTACTGGACATTTAATATATTGTATTGTATCATAAATCGCAAATCCTGCTGTTACACTTCCACCTGGACTATTTATATATAAATTTATATCTTTTTCTGGGTCTTCAGCCTCTAAAAATAGCATTTGAGCTATAATTAAACTTGCTGATGCGTCATTTACTTCTGTATCTAAAAATATAATTCTATCTTTTAATAATCTTGAATAAATATCATAAGATCTTTCTCCTCTACCTGTTTGTTCAACAACTATTGGAACATTATAATTATTTTCTATCATACCAACACCTTACCCTTTCTTTTTAATATATAACTATTTTATTTTTGCATTATCTATTACAAATTTAAGAGCTTTTTCATATTTCATGTTTTCTTTGTAGTAATTTTTGATATTATCATTAAATGTTTTCTTCATTTCTTCAACATCAACATTTCTTAATTTAGCCATTTCTTCTATTTTTTTGTCAACATCTTCATCTGTTACTTCAATAGCTTCTTTAACTATAATTGCTTCTAATATTAATCTAATCTTAATATCTTTTGTTGCTTGTTCTTCTAATGATATTTTAACATCATCAAGTTTTTGACCAAGCATTTGTAAATACATCTCAAATTCTATTCCTTGATGTTTCATATTATGTTTAATCTCTTCTATTTTTTGGTCAACCTCTGAATTAACCATAGCTTGTGGAACATCTATTTTTGTTTCCTCTAATAGTTTTTCAATAGCTTTTGTTTCTGTTTCAGCTTTTTCTTTATTTTCACTTTCTTTTTTTAGTTTAGCTTCAACATCAGCTTTTAAATCTTTTAATGAATCAAATTCACTAACATCTTTAGCAAACTCATCATCAATTTTAGGTAATTCTTTGATTTTTATTTCATTTAATTTAACTTTAAATTTAGCGTCTTTTCCTTTAAATTCTTCTACATGATAATCATCTGGGAATTTAACTATAATTTCTTTTTCTTCACCAATTTTCATGCCAATTAATTGTTCTTCAAATCCAGGAATAAATTGACCGCTTCCTATTTCTAATTCATGGTTTTCACCTTTTCCACCATCAAATGCAACATCATCAATAAAACCTTCAAAATCTATTATTGAAATATCTCCATTTTCTAATGCTTTATCTTCAACATTTATAATTCTAGCATTTTCTGATGCCATTTGATTTAATTTGTTTTCAATATCTTTATCAGTTACATTATACTCAACTTTTTCAATTTCTATACCTTTATATTTTCCTAATTCAATTTCAGGTTCTACTTCTACTATTGCAGTAAATACAATTCCTTCTTCTTTTGACATTTTTTCAACATCAATTTCAGGTCTATCAATAACTTTTAAGTTATTTTCTTTTATTGCATTACCATATTCATTATTTGCAATTTCATCAAATGCATCTTGATAAAAAATAGTCTCTCCGTAATATTTCTCTACCATTGCTTTTGGCACTTTACCTTTTCTAAAACCAGGTATAACTATTTGCCTAGCATTTTTAGTATATACACTATCTATTGCTTTTACAAATTCTTCTTTGTCTACCTCAAATTTTAATTTTACTTTGTTTCCTTCTAATTTTTCTACATTTACACTCATCTTATTTACCTATCCTTCCTTATTTAAATTTATGCCATATTATTATATCATATAAATCTAATAATTCAAGTATTTTTCTATACTTTTTCAATATTAGTGTTGACATAATGTAATTTAAGTGTTAATACATTTATGGCAAAAATATATTTCTTTATTCTTACTAATTTTTTTAGAAAGGAGGACAACATCATGCCTTTTAAACAAAACGAAGAAGCATTGGCAAGAACAAGTAATGACGGCGATGGCGATGGCTTAGACTGTGCTTATTATTCAACATTTGATGGTGCTTACTATGAAAAGAAAATCAGAGACACAAATCAATCAACACGGTGTGCCAATTACGACGAGTACTAAAATTAATTTTACTCACTAAAGAGGGTTACTGATGATACAAATGATAATTTTGAAAAAGTAAAAACGATAAAACATAATTTTGTTTTATCGTTTTTTCTTTAATTTTTAAGCTGTTTTTAATTCTAATCTTAATTTATCCGCAAGCATTGCAATAAATTCTGAATTAGTTGGTTTACCTTTTAAGTTATTTACTGTATACCCAAATATAGAATCCATCACTTCAACTTGACCTCGTGACCATGCAACCTCTATTGCATGCCTAATTGCCCTTTCTACTCTACTAGGTGTTGTTCCATAATTTGATGCAATTGTTGGATATAATGTTTTTGTAATTTGATTTATAATCTCCATATTGTTTACTACCATTGTTATTGCATCTCTTAAATACTGATAACCTTTTATATGTGCAGGTACACCTATATCATGTATAAGATTAGTAATCTCAATTTCTAAATCTTTTTCTTTTCCACTTCTAGCTCCATTAGAAATATATTGTGCTTTATTTTCTCTAAGAAAATCAGAATTTCCAACATTAACATATGCAATATTTTTCATTTCTTTTATTCTTTGTGCAATAACATTTAACTCAAATGGTTTAATAAAATAATACTGTGCACCTAACATTATTGCTCTTTGTGTAATCTTTTCTTGTCCAACTGCTGATAAAACTATACTCATTAGTTGTTTTGTCATATTACTTTCATTAATTTTTTCAAGAACACCTAATCCATCTAATTTTGGCATAATCACATCCAGAATTATTACATCTGGCTTATTTTCTAAAATCATATCTACTGCTTCTAATCCATCATGTGCTATACCTATCACTTCCATACCTTCTTGTAGATTCAAGTAATCACTAAGCATTCTTGAAAACTCTACATTATCATCTGCTACTACTATTGAAATTTTATTACTCATTTTTTCCTCCTTATTGTAAAATTTTAACATATCCGTATTATAATATAAACTTCCAAAATTTACAAGAGTTTTTTGGTATTTTTTTCTATTTTTTTACAAATTTATTTTGAGATACTGAAATATCAACATTTCTATTTAATATTTTTTTTATTTCATTATTTAACTCTTCTGTTTTATTATATTCAACTATTAAATAAATCAAAATATTATCTGAATATTCAATTTTTTCAATTCCATATGCTTGTATTTTAGCTAAATACTTAATCTTATCTATTTCATCATAATTTGCAATTATTTTAACAATACTACAATATTTCATATTTGAAATCAAACTATTATTTATACATAATAAAGCTGTATCCGAATACGCATGTGCAAGTCCACCTGTACCAAGCAATATGCCACCAAAATATCTTGTTATAATTATAATAACATTATATAGCTGTCTTTGTTTTAATATCTCTAATATAGGCTTTCCTGCTGTTCCACTAGGTTCCCCATCATCACTATATTTTTCTATTATATTTCCATTTTCACACACTATATATGCAAAAACATGATGTTTAGCATCATAATACTTTTTCTTTATTTCATTTAATTTACCTTTTGCATCTTGCTCATTTTCAACATGAAATAAATTGCCAATAAATTTTGATTTTTTTTCTATTAACTCATTATTTGTATTTTCTAAAATCGTGTTATATTCAAATATCATAATATCCTCCATTTTTTTGTACAAAAATAATACAATAGTTTTATCTATTGTATTATTTATATCATATATTTATTGTTCTTGCAAAGTTAATTCAAATGTTTCTTGTTTACCTTCTCTATTTACAACAACTTTAATTTTGTCACCAACTTTATAATTGTTTTTAATCTCATTTAATTCTTCCATTGTAGTTACTTTTTCTCCCGCCATTTCAATAATAACATCTCCAACTTTAATACCAGCTCTTTCTGCTGCACTAAATGTTTCTATTGTTTGAACATAAACACCTACTGCTAAATTTCTTTTCTTTGCAGTTTCTTCATCAACATTTCTACCATATATTCCTATATGTGGTCTTTGAACTCTACCAATCTTTATTAAGTCATCTTTTATAGGTTTAATATCATCAACTGGTATTGCAAAACCTAATCCCTCAATTCCTGTACCTTGAATTTTTGCTGTATTTATACCAATAACTTGACCTTTTGAGTTAACTAGTGCTCCACCACTATTACCAGAATTAATAGCAGCATCTGTTTGAATTAATTTAAAGCTATTACCTGTTGTATCTGTAAGCTGTCTGTCTAATGCACTAATGTATCCAACAGAAACAGAACCTGCAAACTCCATACCTAGTGGATTACCAATTGCGACAACTAACTCTCCAACTTTTAAGTCTTCTGAATCACCTAATTCTGCATATGGTAAATCTGTACAATCTATTTTAATTATTGCAATATCAGTTTCCTTGTCTGTACCTTGAATTGTAGCACCTATTGGTTCCTTTGAATTTGGTAAATATACATTTATTTTAGCTTCTGAATTTCCCATAGTAGTCTCTGCATTAACAACATGATTGTTTGTTAAAATATATCCATCTGAACTAATTATTACACCTGATCCCTCTTGTGTTGCTTTTTGGGTTCCAAAAAAACTTGCATATTCATATTCAACTGTAATTCCTACTACTGCTGGTCCTACTTTTTCAGCTATAGCAACAACAGGATTGTCATAATCACCAAACTCAATAGTTGATGTTCCAGAACCTGTAGATTTATTCTCACCAATTATAGCTTTTTTAACTGATGGAATACATAATACTAATACAATTAATATTTCTGTACCAATTAATCCACCTATAACACCTATTAATAGGGTCTTTAACCATGAAAGATCTTTTATTTTAATTTTCTTTTGATTCTCTGGCTTTAAACTACTTCCATTATTTTCAGTTTGAAGTTGAAATTCAGTATGGCTTTCAATTTTCTCCTCATTTTCTAAATTATTATTTTCATTATTAAATTCATCCATTTTTATCCCTCCTAACAGAAAATATTTTAGCAAACTTGTTTTTATTTTTCAATATACTTCACTATTTTTTCACAAATTTTCATATATTTTTAATAATATAATTTAGCATGTGTAATATTAATAAAAAGAGCCTAAAAGGTATTATATCCTTTTAGGCTCTTTTTATTAAATTCTCTTTTTCAATGTCTCAACAAATACTGCGATGGCTTCCCCGTTTTTCGGCTTTCCTCTTGACGGATCAACAGAATGTCCAAATAAATTTTTTATTCTGTCAAAATTATCTGGATTTTTCCATGTAATTTCAAGTGCATGCCTGATGCCTCTTTCGACTCTTGGAGATGTTGTCTTACAAAGCGACGCAATTTTCGGATACAATATTTTAGTAAGTCCTTTAAGCATTTCCGGATCTTCAATGCATAATTGTATCCCACATCTCAAATATTCATAACCGATTATTTTGACTGGTACTCCTATTTCGTCAAGCAAATCAGATATTACATATTTTGTAATTTCATCTGAATCTTTTACACCTTCTGTGTTTTTTTCATTAAGAAGTAATTGCATTATCAACTCATTTTGCCGTTTGTTGATTTTAAGCAACTCCTCTAAAATTTGATTTTTTGACATTTCCATTAATTCTTCCTCCTTAAAAAAGTTTTAGTTGGTAAATATAGTTTTTATTTCCTTATATATTATACAATTATTTAAGCATTATATCAACCTATTTATCTTAATATATTTATTTACTAATTTTTATTGAATCATATTCGCTTTTAATATATAATATGTATACGAAAGGAAGATTTAAATGAAAATAATATCAACAAATCCAAAAGCTAGACATGAATATACAATATTAGAAACTATTGAATGTGGTATAGTTTTATTTGGAACTGAAATAAAATCAATAAGACAAGGTAAAGTTAATATAAAAGATAGCTTTTCAACTATTAGAAATGGTGAGGTATTTATACATAATATGCATATTTCTCCATATGAAAAAGGAAATATAAATAATAAAGATCCTCTTAGAACTAGAAAACTATTATTAAAAAAATCTGAAATATTAAAATTATCTATTGAATTAAAAAAGCAAGGATTAACACTTATACCTACTTCAATATATTTTACTGGTAATTTAGTTAAAGTTGAATTAGGCCTTGCAAAAGGTAAAAAACTCTATGATAAAAGACAAGATATTGCTAAAAAAGAAACTCAAATAAGGTTAAATAAATTATTAAAACAAAATAGTAGATAGTATAGAAGGTTATCATCATGAATGATAACCTTTTATTAGTTTATATTTATTTATTCCAATAATCATTATATAGCTTCCTAGCTGTTTCTGGACTATCTGTGCCTTCAGCATTTTTTACTGGTGCAAATTCTTCTTCTCTTTTCACTCTTAATATTAACATATCATCAACTTCTTCAAATGCATCAAATATAAATGACTCAAATTTATATGCATTTGGGGCTTCAGGTATTATTTCATTGCCATTTGTATCAATATAATTACTTTTTTTATGTGCTATATGATATGGTAATTTTACTTTTGAAACATGTTGTAATATTTCTACACTAAACAAATTACACAATATGTGTGATTCACCATATGCAAGCTCACCTTTTTCATCTCTTAACTCTGATAATTCTTTTGATATTTCAGTATATTCAATAACACTTGGTCTATTATCTTTTTTACAAAATACTCCTACTCTTTCTTCTGGATATGCTTTTACTATTGACTTTCCTGCCATTTTCATATTCTTATCTATTGCTAAACCCACTAATAACGGATCTATCATTTTAACAAGTACATTATCAACTCCACCAATAAATATCCATTTTACACCTCTTTGGTTCATGTCATCTATCATTTTATTAACATATAAAGCTTCTAATACTCCTCCATGTCCATCTGGCGCTTCTTTAACACTTGATTTACTATTCAATATTACTTGTCCGTTTTCTAAAATCATTGGCATTTCACCTTGATTAAAGAATTTAATTGCATCTTTTGGATAACCCAAGTAATTGTTTTCTTCAAAATACTTAATTGTATCTTTTTGATTATCCCTACTTGTCATTATATACCAAGGTATTATTACTCCATACTTTTCGTTTGCATCTTTTAATGTATCACATAATATTTCAAATAATGTTTTATCTGGATTTACACCCAATTTATATGTTCCTTTTGGTGCATAATGACCAAGTCTAGTACCTTGACCACCTGCCATTGTACCTGCTGCATACTCACCTCTTTTTATAGCCTCTATTCCTATATTCTCATAATATTTAATTTCATCTTCACTTAATTTAAATTTATCAATATATGGCATTGGTTTTAAATCAAAATCTATTTTAGTTTCTTTAATACTTGTTTTTTTGTATAAATTTTTCAGTATTTCAAAATCAATATTTAGTATTTGATTAATTAATTTTTCTTTCTCAATTTGTGATAATTCATTATAGAAATTAAGTACATGCTCCTGATTATACTTTTTTAATATTTGTTTTGCCTGTTCATATCTTTCCATTTTATCAATCCTTTCATATTTATTATTTACCATAGTAGTTATTATATAACTCAATTGCTGTTTGAGGACTATCTTCTCCCTGAGCATTTTTTACTGGTGCGAAACTTTCTTCTCTTTTTACCTTTAATATTAAAATATCATCTAATCTTTCAAATGCATCAAATATAAATGCTTCAAATTTATATGCATTTGGAGTTTCAGAAATCACATTACCTCCTTTTTCATCAATATAGTTGCATTTTTTAAATGCAGTATGATAACTAAGTTTATCTTCTCCTATCATTTCAATTGCCTTTATATTAAACATGTTTACACCAATATGTAATTGACCATACATTAGTTGTCCTTCACTATCTCTTAAATTTGCCATTTCATCTGTTATCTCTGTATATTCAATTACACTTGGTTTACCATTTAATTTATAGAAAACTCCAACTCTTTCCTCTGGTTTTGACTTCATTAATGTTTTTGATGATACTAACATATTTTTTTCTTGTGTTATACCAATCATTAATAAGTCTGACCAGTTAACTAAAATATTATCAATAAATCCTATAAGTATCCATTCAATTCCTCTATTTTTCATATCTTGTATAACATTATTTTTAAACATTGCTTCAAATATGCCACCATTACCATCAGCTGCTTTTTTTATTAATCCTTTTTCTTCTAAAATCAATTTACCTTGCTGATCTATCATTGGTAATTCGCCTTGTTTGAAAAAAGTTATATTATCTTTTGGATAATCAAAATAGTTGTTTTTCTCAAAAAATTTAATTGTATCATCATTATTTTCATTACTTGTCATTATATATATTGGAACTGTTATATTATATTTTTCTCTAATTTGTTTCAACTTTTCAATATGTATTTCAAATATAGATTTTGGTGGTGTTGTATTTAACATATATGTTCCTTTTGGTCCACTATGTCCAAGTCTTGTTCCTTGCCCACCTGCCATAATAACTATACCATATTTTCCTTTTTTAACTATACTCTCACCCATATTTTGATACTTTTCTTTTTCTTCATTTATTATTTTGTCTTCATCAATATATCCAATTGGTTCAATTTTTCCTTGTTTTGTTTTAATAATATCTTTTTCTTTATATAATTTATTCATTAATTCAAAATCAATATCAAGTATTTGATTTAACAAATTTTCTTTTTCAGTTTCTGACAATTCATTATAGAAATTAAGTACATGCTCCTGATTATATTTTTCTAGCAATTCTTTTACTTTCAAGTATTTGCTTTCCATAAAACCCTCCTTATATTTTCATATTTCTGTTATTATCTCTTTGTCTAACTATCTCATAAATACTGATACCTGCTGATACACTAGCATTTAATGATGTTATTTTACCAAACATAGGTATCTTTATTAAAATATCACAATTTTCTTTAACTAATCTTGACATTCCTTTACCTTCACTACCAATAACTAATGCTATTGCACCTTTTAAATCAGTATTATAGTGTAAATCTTTTGCATCCATATCTGTTCCAATTACCCATACATTGTTTTTTTTCAAATATTCAATCGCATTATTTATATTACTAACTCTCGCTATTGGTAAATAATTTGTAGCACCAACAGATACCTTTTCAACAGTTTCATTAACTAATGCTGTTCTTCTTTTAGGTATTACAATTCCATGAACACCTGCTATCTCACATGTTCTAATAATTGAACCTAAATTATGTGGATCTTCTATACCATCTAATATAACAATAAAAGGTTGTTCATTTTTTTCTTTTGCTATATCTAATAAATCTTCCACTTCTACATATTTTTGTGGACATGTATATACTATTACCCCTTGATGATGTTTTGTTACAGATATTTGATCTAGTTTATTTTTATCAGTTTCAACTAGTACTAATCTTTTATCTTTAGCAAGTCTAATTATTTCATTAATCGAACCGCTTCTTTCACCTTTTTGAATTAGTATTTTATTTACTTCTCTATCTGATTTTAATACCTCAATAACAGCATTTCTTCCTTCCACAATATACTTATTCTCATTAACTTCATTTTCCATCTTTCTTCCTCATTTCATATTATTCTATTTCCAGTCTGATATAACTTTTTGTTTCTCGAAAACTTTTTCATTATAATCAAAACTGCTAACTCTTGCATTAAGCAATATTTTCCTTCCATCTTCAGTATGTGTATATATTAATTTAGAATTCTCAATTTTTCTACTCCACAAATCAAAAAATACAGTTGCCATTTCTTTATTTTGTGCAAGCAAACTTGGAACATTATAGTATACTGATAATTTTTTTATATTCCATCTATTTTTAACTATTATATACCTTTGATTTTCAACTCTACTAAAAATTTCTTTCATACTTTTTACAAAGATATTATTTTCATATGGCGTAACACCAACAATATAGCATTCCAAATAATTATCTTGCATATTTTCATTATCTTTTATTGCTATAATCCTTATATCATCATAATCTGTTTTGATATATCTAAATCTGCATAAACAATATAGAGTTATTTTAACTATTTGTTTTATTAGATTTTGAGGTATACCAACAAATAACGCTTTTATAGATATAATTATTAATTGTCTTAAAAAAATTATTACAATAACTGCATTAATTATACCTACAATAAATGCAACTCCTGCATTATTATTTATTCTTAATGTTGGACTAGCATCAACAACTCCTCTTATAAAATAAAATAGTATCATCAATCCTATCGATTTTAATAACTTTTTAAAATCGATTATTTCAAATTTATTATTTAATTCTTCTTTCTCCATTTGGATGTTTTGTACAACTTTTATTTTTTCATTACCAAATTTATTTGATAACCTTTTCCATTTATCATACATTTCATCTCTTTTAATACTAAACTCTTTTACTTTACTTTTATAATTATCAACATTAAAACTTAATAAATATTTAGGTATAATGTCTATTCTTTCTATCCCACTTTCAATTGTATCTTTATTATATCCTATTCCAACAAAACATTTAAATCTTCTTTTTAGCATATCATAATCAATATTTTTAATAAAATTATCTTTAATACCTGATATACATACTAGATGCCATATATTAGCTGTTTTTCTTGGATTATCATTTGTTCTAATTGCTCTTCCTCTCATTTGATTAGATAACATATATGAACCTACAAAACTTGCAAGTATTAAACTATTAATACTTGGCTCATCCCAGCCTTCCCCTAATAGTGATTTTGTACCAATTATTATATTTATATTACCATCTGAAAATAATTTAGCAATAGCTTTCATTAATGAATTTCTAAACATATCAACCGTTTTTACAATTACATAATTTTCACTTATAGATAAATCAGAAAATGTTATCTTCTTTTCATCTATTTCTAAATTAATACATTCTTTAATTAATAAATCTTTTTTGTCTTTTGGTATTGCAAATAAACTACCTGTAAGTATTGCAATAGGTACATCTGGGTTTTGTTTTAGTACATTTATAAATATAGGGAAAACTCCTAATTTATTAAGTTCCATACTAGGGTCTTGTAAATATTCTTTTCTAATAAAATCTGTAAGTATTACCATTCTTAAATCTTGTTTTAAATTATCAGATTCTATTTTTACAATTTCATTTATACTATTTAACTTTCCTATACTATTAATAAAATATTTTTGCAAACTTTTATTATTAGCTAGCATTACTTTCTTTTTCTCAATAGCACCTATATCATTTATTTGTTTTTCTATTTTTTCAATAACATTTTCGTATTTTATATAATTTTCTCTATCACTAAAAATACAATTTTGTAATAAGATTTCTAACCATTCTAAACTTAATGCTGGTATATTTTTATTATGCCCTAATACTTTAACTTTACTTCTATCAAGTTTAACATTTGCAGATTTTAAGAATATTATCATACTACTATAATATTGTGGCTCCTGCAATATCTCTGTTTGGTATTTCTGCGTATATTGTATATATGGATGATTTTGAATTGCATTAATAAAATCATTATCATTTTGTATGTCATGTAAAAATAATTTAATATTTTCTTTATACTGTGATATATATTCTTTCTCTTTTTCTGTTGGATAATTAAAATACACATAATCTTGGTGTGGACACAAATTATTTACTGCAACTAATTCAGGTACAGAAATTTCGGCATCTATTGTACCACATAATTCCATATATTTTTGGAATTGACTGTATTCTACATCATATGGAGGTGTTGCTGTTAGTGATATTAATTTAACATCTGGCAATTCTTCTATTACTCTTGTTAAACTTTCCCACCATTGTGTTTTTAAATGATGTGCTTCATCTAATACAATTGTTTTTATTTTTTGTTTTTTTATTTCCTCTACTAAACTATATGAATCAACTTGTACATTTTCGTTTATCTCTTCCTCAAATAGTTCTTCATCATCAGTATCTTCATTTTTTGTTTTTCTCATTTTTTGTTTTTTATATGCATAATGAAGTCCTTGATATGTAACAGAATTAAAATATTTTAAATCATATATATTTTCACTTATCCAATCAGGTTTTTCACTATTATCTGGCATAAACAAACTTACAAATCTGTCTATCCATTGATGTTTTATTGTAAGTGTTGGTGATAATATTAATACTGGATTATTTAAACTTCGCGCAAGTTCTAATCCTAAAACAGTTTTACCTGAGCCAGGTGCTGCCACTATATGAACTTTATTATCTTTTATATGCTTTTGTACTTCATCTAATACTTTTTGTTGGTATGGTCTCCAACTATATTTAAACTTGATTTCACTATTATTAAACATTAACATACCTCTCTCTATATTCATCTATTTTATTCATATATATTTTACTATTAACTTAAAATAATAACAAGTATAATATATAAAAAAGATAACAATATATTTTAATTTAAATATATTGTTATCTCTTTATCTTATTCGTTGCTTTCGTCTTCGTTGTTTTCTTCTTCATCATAATAATAACTTCTTCTACCTTTTATTCTTTGGGTAAATTCAACCATTATATAACATATTACTAGCATTACAGCTGTACCCACAATACTCATAATTGCTTCAAAATTTGTAGTTTCCGGATAAAAGTTCTTTCTAACTGCAAATGCTATAAGGAATACAATAATTGTACCCATACTCCAAAATACATACTTTGCTATCCGGTTGTTATCTTTCCTTGATTTTTTATCCATCTTGCTTTCCTCCTATAAAAAAATTTTTATTAGATATGGTATATAGACATTTCTTTTATTATTATACTATTTTTATATAATTATGTCAATTTAATAACACTTAATTAACTATTATGGTATGTGTCAAGTAAATGTAGGCAATTTTTTTTGTTTTTTTTTACAATCCAATAT
>CAZFOR010000020.1:0-714 GCA_964520895.1 uncultured Eubacteriales bacterium
CGTGAACGCTAACAATTTCTACAACTCCAATGGCAACGAGAGTGGCAACGCTTTGGGTGTGCGTCCTGTAGCTTCTGTAAACTGAGGTTATACAATTATATAATTGTATAAGAGATAATATAGAAACAAATTATATCCTTTAATTAGAATAATTATAAAACAAAAATAGATAAATATATTTGTTAGTAAGATTATAAATTTTGAAAGTGGGTATATTTTAGTACTGTTTTAAAGTAATAAGCGAAATGTTTATTACTTTTTTTAAATATGTAGGAGGAATTTATGAAGAGAAAAGGTTATCTATATGAAGATTTATATAAAATAGAAAATATAATTAATGTATATAATGAAGTATGTAGAAATACGAAAAATAAAAGAAAAGTTAACATATTTAAAGAATTTAAATGTATATACATATCAAGAATATATAATAAACTGAAAAATATAGAGTATAAGGTAGGACCATATAATGTTTTTACAATATATGAACCTAAAATGAGAAGAATTATTAGTCAATCAATGGAAGATAAAATTGTAAATCATTTAGTAAGTAGATATATATTATATCCTGCAATTTTGCCATGTTTAATAGATGTAAATGTTGCTAGTAGAAAAGGCATGGGTACAAAAAAAGGAATTGAATTAGCACTTGAATATCATAGAAAATGTAAAGTGAAATACAAGAAGTATTATATATTAAAATGTGATATAAGC
>CAZFOR010000020.1:724-19189 GCA_964520895.1 uncultured Eubacteriales bacterium
TTCCTTGGATGTTTAAATCTACATCTACATAAAATGCAATTTAGATATTCCTCCCATAGCCAAGCACCATCAAAAAGCACCCCATAAACCTTGTCCTTTTCCTGACCATATTTCAAACCTTCATATCTTAATATTTGCAAACAAATTTTTTGCAAGTATTGATAAAGATATATTAAAAGAAAAATTGAAAAAAAAGATTAAAGATAAGAAAGCCTTAAAAATAGTTTTTGATATAATTGATAGTGAAGATAATGGACTTGGAATAGGAAATATGACAAGCCAAGTATTAGCCATATTTTATTTAAATGATATGGATCATTATATAAAAGAAAAACTAAAAATAAAATATTATGTAAGATATCAAGATGATTTTTTGCTGTTTCATGAGTCAAAAGAGTATTTGAGAATTTGTTTAAAAGGCATTGAAGAATTTTTGGAAAAGGAAAAATTAATATTAAATAAAAAAAGTAGAATATATAGTAGTAGTAATAATTTTATTTTTTTTGGTAGAGATACAAAAGGTAGATATGCAAAATATAGGGTTGTAAAGAGAAGACTAAATAAAAGAAAAAAATTGTATAAAATGAAATATATAAATTTAAATAGTTTATGTAGTAGTTTAATTTGTTATAAGTATTTAATAAAAAAACAGAAATATAATATGATATAAATTTCTCTATCACAATTTGTTTTTTCTATTTCAAACTCATTGACATAAAAATTATATTCATATATAATACTGACAGTGTGTCATTTAGGATGCAAGAAAGGATATGAAAATATACAATGGGAAAATATAAGAAATATTTTAAAGGAATAATGGTATCAACAATTTTAGCACCAATACTTATGATTATAGATACAATAGGTGCATTAGTGCAACCATATTATATGGGTAAAATAATTGATATAGGTATAGCAACTGGTGATAGCTCATATATACTAAAAACTGGATTAATTATGATAGTATTTGCTATTATTAGTATGATAGGAGGATTTGGATGTATGTATTTTTCATCTAAATCAGCTTATGGGTTTGCAGCAAATTTAAGAAAAGATTTAATTGCAAAAATACAAGAGTTTTCATTTGCAAATATAAACAAATTTTCAACAGCATCATTAATTACAAGACTTACAAATGATGTTGAGGTATTATCACAATTAATTCAAATGATGCTTCGTATGATGGTAAGAGCACCATTTATGTTTATTGGTGGTTTTGCAATGGCAATAATAATTAATAAAAAGCTATCATTAATTATTGTTGTATTAATACCAGTAATAGGTGCAGGTATATTTTTCTTAATTAAAAAAGCTTTTCCATATTTTAATTTAATGCAAACTAAAATAGATAAAGTAAATGGAGTAATTAGGGAAAATTTAATAGGTGCTAGAGTTATTAAAGCATTTGTTAGAGAAGAGCAACAAATTGATAGATTTGGTAAAGCAAATACTGACTTAAAAGAAACAGCAATAAAAAGTTTTAATGTATTAATTATGATGTTACCACTTGTTTTTATTGTAATGAATAGTGCAATAGCAGGTGTGTTATGGTTTGGTTCAATACTTGCTAAAAATGGTGAAATAGAGATAGGATCACTTAGTTCATATATAACATATATAACTATGACACTTTCATCATTAATAATGTTATCTATGGTTTTTATGAATGCATCTAGAGCAAAGGTTTCATCTAACCGTATATTAGAAGTATTAAATACTGATGCAGATATCAGAGACAATATAACTAATGATGAGAATATGAATATAGAAATGAAAGATAGAAAAGTTGTAAGTGGTGATATTGAATATAATATTAAGTCATTTGAATTTGCTGATTCAAAAGGTGATGAAATATTAAAAGATGTTCAATTTGAAATTAAACAAGGTCAGACAATAGCAATAATCGGTTCAACTGGGTGTGGTAAATCAACACTTGTAAATTTAATGCCAAGATTTTATGATGTAACAGATGGTTATGTTAAAATAGGTGGAATTGATGTTAGAGATTATACCTTAGAACATTTAAGAGATGGAATAGGTATGGTATTACAAGAAAATAGACTATTTTCAGGAACTATAAAGGAAAATATCAAGTGGGGTAAAAAAGATGCAACAGATGATGAAATAAAACATGCATGTAAAGTAGCACAAATTGATGAGTTTATAGAAAATCTACCAGATAAATATGAGTCAAAAGTAGAGCAAAGAGGTAGTAATTTTTCTGGTGGTCAAAAACAAAGATTATGTATCGCAAGAGCATTAATTAAAAATCCTAAAATATTGATTTTAGATGATAGTGTTAGTGCATTAGATATGACAACAGAAGCAAATTTAAGACAGGCACTTGATAATGAATATTCAGATACAACAATATTTATAATTACACAAAGAATTAATAGTTGTGTTTCAGCAGATAAGATTATTGTATTAGAAAAAGGAACCGTTTCAGGTATAGGAACACATGATGAATTAATGAAAAATAATGAGGTATATAAGGAAATATATGCATCACAACAGGAGGTGGTTTCACATGAGTAAACAACCTAACAGACCAATTGGAAAACAAGCTGGACCAATGCATGGAAGAATTGCTATTGAAAAAGCAAAAGATACAAAGGGTACTATAAAAAGAATGTGGCAATATTTAAGAGTGTATAAAAAACAGTTAGTTTTAGTTGTTGTATGTATATTGATTTATGTTATTTTAAGTAGTTTGCCAGCAGTAATGCTAACACCTATTATTGATAACTATATTGTACCAATGATTACAAGTGATACGCCAGATATATATGTAAGTGGGTTGATTAAAACATTAATAATATTTATAGGAATTGTAATTACCTCTGGTATTGCACAATATACTCAGTCAAAATTAATGATTAAGATTTCTCAAACAACTATAATGAAGATGAGAGAAGATTTATTTGCAAAAATAGAGCAATTACCTATTAAGTATTTTGATACACATAAACATGGTGAGTTAATGAGTAGGATAACCAATGATTTAGATAATGTAAGTATGACATTAAATACAAGTTTAAATCAAATTGTTTCAGGTATACTTACTATAATTATTTCACTAGTTATTATGATAATTATTAGTCCAATACTTACAATTGTTAGTATACTTACTATACCAATTATGATATTTATAATTGGTAGAATATCTAAGATTACTAAAAAACAATTTATGAAACAACAAGAATGTTTAGCATCTGTAAACGGGTATATTGAAGAATATATATCAGGACAAAAAGTTATAAAAGCATTTAATAAAGAGGAGCAGATAAAGGATAATTTTGATATTGTTAATCAGAAACTACGTAAAGAAGGATTTAAAGCACAAGCTTTTGCAGCTGTTGTAATGCCTATAATGGGTTCTATTAATAATATATCTACTGCAATTACTTGTGTAATAGCTGGACTTCTTGCAATTAATGGTAAAATTTCTATTGGTAGTATAGCTACATTTAATCAATTTGCAAGACATTTCAGTCAACCTATAAATGAAATATCACAACAGTTTAATATTATACAGGCAGGTCTTGCTGGTGCTGAAAGAATGTTTTTAATTATTGATGAAGAAATTGAATTTGATTATGATAATATTGAAAACAAAGATATTGGTCAGGTCAAAGGAAATGTTGAATTTAAAAATGTTTCCTTTGGATATAATGAAGATAAATTAGTATTGAAAAATATTAATATTAATGCGAAACCAGGTGAGCTAATTGCGATAGTTGGCCCAACTGGTGCAGGTAAAACTACTATTATAAATCTTCTTACTAGATTTTATGATATAAATGAAGGTGAGATTTTAATTGATGGTAAAAATATAAAAGATGTTAATAAATATAGTTTGAGAAATAGTTTAGGAATTGTACTTCAAGATACAGTGCTTTTCTCAGATAGTGTAAAAGAAAATATTAGGTTTGGTAGATTAGATGCAACAGATAAAGAAATTGAAGAAGCGGCTGTGCTAGCAAATGCAGATTCATTTATACGAAGATTACCAAATGGATATGATACACTTCTAAAAGAAGATGCAACAAATATATCTGTTGGTCAAAGACAATTATTAAATATAGCAAGGGTTGTATTAAATGATCCAGAGATATTAATATTAGATGAGGCAACAAGTAATGTTGATACTCGTACAGAAGTTAAGATACAAAAAGCTATGTATAAACTTTTAGAAGGTAGAACAAGTTTTGTTATTGCACATAGATTATCAACAATTAGAAATGCAGATAAAATATTAGTATTAGATAATGGAAGTATTGTTGAGCAAGGAAGTCATGATGAATTAATTGAGAAAAAAGGTATGTACTTTAATATGTATAATAAAACAGATAATGAGGAAGAGTAAAATAAAAGAGTTTGTATTTAAAATGTTGGATGCAAATTCTTTTACTATTTGTTAAAATTTATTATTGACATGCAGAATTAGTTGTAATATAATTCATATATATTAAATATAGAGGAGGAATTATAGTGAAAAAA
Source organism: uncultured Eubacteriales bacterium (assembly GCA_964520895.1). Lineage (GTDB taxonomy): Bacteria > Bacillota > Clostridia > TANB77 > SIG350 > SIG350. The sequence goes on from CAZFOR010000020.1 coordinate 5,231, forward strand.
ATTTGTATTTTAATAAGTGTATTTTTATTAGTATTTGCAGTTAGTGTATTTGCAGATAGCCCAATTAAGGTGTTAATCAATGACGAATATATTAGTTTTGCAGATGAAAATGGTAATGTGGTTAATCCAGAACTTGTAAATGATAGAACAATGGTACCACTTAGAAGAATTTTTAATGAATTAGGTGCTCAAGTTGATTGGGACGATGCTACACAAACAGTAATAGCTGTAAAAGGTGGAAAAGTTATTAAATTAACAATAGGTAGTAATATAGCATATGTTACTGAAAACGGAAAGCAAACAACTATAACTTTAGATGCTAAACCATATATTACTAATGACAGAACATTAGTACCACTTAGATTTGTATCAGAAACTTTTGATTCATTAGTTGGATGGGATCAAGATAGCAATACAGCTATAATAGTTAAAATTGATGAGTTAACACAACAATTAGAATCAAAATGTTCTAATTTTATAGAATATACTCAAACAGTAAAAAATGCAGAAAAAAATATGAAAATGTCAGGTAATATTGTATTTGATGGTGAAGGAGAAGGTGTCAAAGAAGCTTTTGCTCAAATAAAACCAAGTATTAAATTTGATATTATAGCAAATGAATATCAAATGTATTTTAACCTTCCAGAAGGTATATTAGCAAATGATGAACAGACAAATGCTCAATTAGCTAAAACATATATATTGTTAGATTTATCAGAAATAATTGACTATAGTAATGAAGTTACTAATGTATCAAAGGTTGTTGAAGATTTTGGTGGAGAAGTTACATTAACTACATACAAAGAATTAAAAGAATCACTTGATATGGTATCAGAATTAATAAGTAATGATAATTTTAAAATTACTAAAAATGGAAATAAAACAACATATACATTAGCTATAAAAGATTATGAATACTATGACGCTGAATCTGGTATGACAATGTTAATTAGTATGGATATGAGTATGCCAACTACAAATGATGTAGCTGACAGTATGTATATGAAAGTTAAAGTTGCACCTAAAGGTGAAAATATGTATATATCAATTACTTTAGATACAGATGTTGATTATTCAGCTACTAAATATACTATACCAGCTGATGCAGAAGTTGTAGATTTAATAGAGACAATATTAAGTCTTATTATAATGAATCAACAAACTATATAATAGAAAGAGTATTGTTTTTGAAAGTCAAAGATGGCTAATAGTTTTACTACTAGCTATTTTTAACTTTTTAAAAAAATATTAAATATATAAAATTAATAAATGAGAAGATTAGGAAGGGGCAAACATGAAAAAAGATAAAAATAAGAAGTGGTATTTCATTAGTAGCACTAATAATAACAATAATAGTATTAATAATACTAACTGGGGCAGTAATAATGAATATAACAGGAGAAAATACTACATTTAATAAAGCTAATGAGGCTGTATTTAAAAATGATATGAAAATATATCAAGAAGAATTAATGAATAATATATTATCAGCTCAATTAGATGGAGTAATATCAGGAAAGGACGAAGTAAATTCAAATACTTTTGATGTAACTAATAGCAAAACTGGAATAAAAGATTGGATATCAAGTGCAACACAGGATTATGCTGAAAAATTACAAATTGTAAATGGAAAGTTATATTATATTGGTACAGATGATAATGAAATTAAATGGGCAAAAGAAATAAATATGTATGCAGAAGTAGAGACAGAACCATTATCAAATAAAGCAGTTTTAGGCAAATATGTATATTATACTCCAGATGGAGGAACATATACTGGAGCTACAAGTGCTATAACAGGTCATACTACAAATCAAGAGTTTACAGTATCAAATACACAACAATTATGGAGAGTTTTATCAAATGATGGAACTAATGTAACTATAGTAAAGGACAGTCCAACTGGGCAGTTAACATTAAAAGGTGAAAATGGCTATAATAATGCTATAACAGTATTAAATGGTATATCTAATTTGTATACAAGTAGTTTAGCACAAAGTACAAGGAGTATCGATTTTGACGATGTAACGAATGTAACGAAAAAATTTATGATACCTGGAGAAGAATACAATAGAGATTATTTTATATATGATGGAGCAGAACAAATGGGAGGAAATACATCAGAGGGGTATAAGACTATATTTGGTAATGATAGTAATTTAAATTATTGGCTTGCAGATAGGTATTCTGAAAGGATTCGGATATATGCTATATAGTGTACAAAAAATATATGATGGAGATGTAGGAATAGCATACATTTATACTGAAGATGAAGAAGAATTAACAGGTACTAGCTATATAAGACCAATAGTTGTATTGACTTCAAATGTTGGTTTAGTAAGTGGAACAGGTGAAACTAATGATCCATGGATAATTCAATGATAAAATAATAAAAAATACTCAAAGGAAATATGGAAATCATATTTCCTTTTTCAATGTAATGCCAAAAATTCATACAATTTCCATTGATTTTTTGACTGAAAAACAGTAAGATTAGATTAGGGTGATAATATGATAAGAAAAAATATATTTTGCATAATTTGTGCATTAATGGTTATTTGTAATATAGGGTTTGCAGCTGATTTTAATATGTCATACATATATGGAGGTAGTACTAGTACAAATATAAATAATGTTTTAGTAACTAATAATAGTTTAAATGAAGTATCTCCAAGTTATTTTGATTTAAATAGTGATGGAAGTTTGCATTTAACAGATGCATTAGATACAACCTTTATATCTAAAATGCATGAACAAGGAATAAAAGTAGTTCCATTTTTAAGTAATCATTGGGATAGGCAGTTAGGTAGAACAGCACTTGAAAATAGAGAGAACTTATCAAATGAACTAGTAAGTGCAATAGAAAAATATAATTTAGATGGAATAAATGTAGATATAGAAAATGTAAGTGAAATTGATAAAGATAATTATACAGATTTAGTTAGATTACTTAGAGAAAAGCTATCAAGTAATAAATCAGTATCTGTTGCAGTAGCAGCAAATCCAAAAGGATGGACAGCTGGCTGGCATGGAAGTTATGATTATAAGCAGTTAGCTAAATATGCAGATTATTTAATGATAATGGCATATGATGAACATTATCAAGGTGGTACACCAGGTAGTGTTGCAAGTTATGATTTTGTGGAAAATAGTATTAAATATGCACTAAAATATGTGCCAAAAGATAAAATAGTAGTTGGACTTGCCTTTTTTGGAAGATACTGGAATAGTGAAGGCGTTGGAGGTAGAGGTGTTAGTAATAAACTTATTAATCAAATACTAAATGACTATAATTCACAAGGTGAGTATGATAAAACTACTAGAACAATGAAAGCTATAATAAATGTATCCGAGGAGCAGGCTGAAAATGATAAATATATATTTGCAGCAGGTACATATGAATTTTGGTATGAAAATAATGATACAATAAAAGAAAAAATAGATTTAGTAAATAAATATGGATTAAAAGGAACTGGTAGTTGGTCATTAGGTCAAGAATTGCCAGAACTATGGGATAATTATTCTTTATGGTTAAAAGGTAGTAATACTATAGATAATGGACAAACAGGTTTTATTGATGTAAAAGGTGACAAATGGTCAAGTAAACAAATTGAATTTGTAAATAAAAACAAATTAATGATTGGTAGAAGGGAAAATGAATTTGCTCCAGAAGAAAATTTAACAAGAGCAGAAGCAGTTACAGTTGTAAATAGGTTGTTAAATATGGTAAACAAAAATATGGATAATAAAAATCCTAGTATTAATTTAACAGATATTACAAACCATTGGGCATATAAAGATATATTAAGATGTCTAGGAAGCGGAATAATTACTGGATATGAAGATAATACATTTAGAGCAGATAATAATATAACAAGAGAAGAGATAGCGACAATAATTGATAGGATTAATTTAGAAATATCAAAACAAAACAATAATATTAATTTTATTGATATTGACAAAAAAAGTTGGTCATATAGTAGTATAGCAAATATTTGCAAAATGGGTATAATGTCAGGATATACAGATAATACATTTAAATCTGAAAGTAATATAACAAGGGAAGAAATGGCAACAGTTATGTATAATGTATGTAATAAATTAGGTGTAAAATAGAATTACAATAAATTATAAAAGTTAATAAAAAAGGATATATTAATTGAATTATTAATTAGTATATCCTTTTTATATGTATTAATTTATCTTTTTACTTGTAATGTATTGTTAATTTCCATATTTTGTGATAAAAATATAGTATAAATAATTTTAATAATTGTGAGGTAAAAATGAAAAAATTAGATATTAATAACATATATAATTGCATATTAGGTGGGGCTATAGGTGATAGTCTTGGCTTTTCAGTACGTAACATGGGATATGATGAAATTGTTGAAAAGTATGGAAAAAGAGGAATAACTACACTTGAAGTAGACTGTGATAATAAAGCAAGGGTAACAGATAACACTCAATTATCAATATTTACAATAGATGCATTAATTAGAGCATATAATAAATACTATGTATATGGTATTACAGGTTTTGGTAGAGTAATTACATACACAAGTTATTTAAGATGGCAATATGCGCAAGGTAGAAAAATACCACTAAGTAGAGATACAGATCAATTACAAGATAATTATTTAATGGATATACAAGAATTAAAATATGAAAGATGTGCAGAAGAATATACCAAACAGGTTTTAGAAAATGAAAGTTATGATGAGGATATAGAAGACTTAAATAATAACAAAGGATATTTATGTCTTACTAAAACAGCCCCTGTTGGAATAATGTTTTATCAAGAAGATAAAATTGCTTTTGAAATGGCTGTTAAAATTGCAAAGTTAACACATGGAAATCCATTAGCATATTTGTCTTGTGGTGTATTTTCTGTTATAATTGCAAATATAGTAAAAGGAAATAAATTAGAGAAATCAATTGAAACAGCATTAAGAGTATTAAAAAGTCAAAAAGAGGATAAAGAGATAATAAAACAAATAATTGATAAAATAAAAATGGGATTAGAATTGTCAAAAGATAATGTGCATTACCCAGAAAAACTAGATGATTTTGGACTTTGTGATGATGCACATGAAACACTTGCAGCAGCTATATATATAAGTTTAACATTTCAAGATAATATATCATCAGCATTATTATACTGTGCTAATAATAATTGTTATGGAAATAATATTGGTGCAGTTGTTGGAAATATTTTGGGTCTATATAGTGGACTTGATGTTATTGCAACTGAGTGGAGCAAAAAGCTTGAAATGCATGATTTATATAAATCATTAGCTTTTGATTTGTGCTCAGCTACGAAAGGTGAGTTACCAAAAGAAGTAGACAATTATGATAAAGAATTATCTTTTGATAATATAAAATATAATAATGAATTAAATATTGCGAATTGGTGGTTGTTAAGATATGATAAAGAATAAAAAATTAATAATAGTTGGTGTTATAATATTAATATTAGTTTGTGTTAGTGTAGTTCTTTTGTTTGGAAAAACATCAGAAGATAAAACTGATAATACATTTGAAATTGTTACAACTTTTTATCCTGTTGAATTAATTGTAGATAATATTACAAAAAATACAACAGATGTTTTAGTTGTAAATATAACTAAAAATGTTGGTGGTTGTGTACATGATTATGAACTTACACCAAATGATGTAAAAACAATTGAAAAAGCAGATGTTTTTGTAATTAATGGTGCAGATATGGAGCATTTTGTAGAAAACATTAATTTTAAAAATATAAAGGTTATTGATTCTAGTGAGAATATATCAGATAAAGAAACAACTAGTCATATTTGGATGGATATAGACAAGTATATAGAGCAAGTTAAAACAATTACAAATAACCTAATAAAATACAATCCTAATAATAAAGAAATATATACTTCTAATATGAATGAGTATTTAGATAAAATAGCTGTATTAAAAAATGAATATGATAGTGTAGAGAAAAGTAATGTAAATATAGCAATAATGCATGATAGTTTTAATTACTATAATGATAAAATAAATATTGTTGCAAATTTAAGCAAAAGTCATGAGGAAAGTATTAGTGCAAATGAAGTAAAGGAATTTATAGAAACTATTAATAATACAAATACAAAAGTATTGCTAATTGATAATGAAACTTTTGAAGAAAACTCTAAACTAGTTGAAAATATAACAAATGAAACTGGTGTAGAAGTATTTGTTATTGATTTAATAGTAGATAGTAGTCAAGATAATTTAGATACATATATAGATGTTATGGGATATAATATTGAGATTTTGAAAGAAGCGATTAATTATGGAAGATAAACACATTAATGTAGCAAGACATAATTCTTGTGGTTTATGTTGTATAAAAATTAATAATATAAATATTTCTTATGGTAAAGAAGTAATATTAAAAGACATAAATATTCATATGCATTGTGGTGAGATTACTTGTATAATTGGACCAAATGGTGCAGGTAAATCAACATTATTAAAATCGATTATTAATGAAATAAAACATAAAGGGAAAATTGAATATTTAAATAAAGATGATAATAATGTCTCTAAACCAATAATTGGTTATGTTCCACAAAAAATCGCAGTTGATAGGAACATGCCAATATGTGTTAATGATTTATTTAAAAGTGTATCAACAAAAGAAGATTACAACAAAGTAGTAGAGTTAATAGAAATAAAAGATTTATTAAATAAAAAAGTAGGTGAATTATCAGGTGGTCAAATGCAAAAAGTACTACTTGCACTTGCAATGTTTCCTTTTCCAGACATATTACTTTTAGATGAACCAATAGCTAATATTGATATAATTGGTATAAAGAAAACATATGAGATAATAAATAAATTAAGAGAAAAATGTGATATGGCTATTATACTAATATCACATGACTTAGATACTATATATAATTATGCAGATAATGTTATTTTATTAAATAAAGAAATATTAATAACTGGTAATCCTAATAAAGTATATAATAGTGAAGAATTTAAAAAAATATTTGAAAAAGGTGATATAGATGGGTAATATATTTGAATATGAATTTATAAAAAATGCTTTTATATTATTACTAATTGTATCACCATTATTTGGTTTACTTAGTACAATGGTAGTAAATAATAAACTTGCATATTTTTCAGATGCATTAGGACATAGTGCATATATGGGAATAGGTATAGGATTGTTACTTGGAATGTCTACTGATAGCATATTTCCAATACTAATATTTTCAGTAATATTTTCAATATTATTAGTTTTAATTAAAAGAAAAAGCAAACAATCACCAGATACTGTAATTGGAATAATATCATCAATTAGTATAGCACTTGGAATAATAATATTATCCAATTATGGTGGTATGCAAAAGTTTTCTAAATTATTAGTAGGTGATTTGTTATTAGTTGGAAAAGATCAGATATTTAGTTTAGCTATATTTGCAGTAATAATATACATAGTTTTCTTTTGTATTTATAAAAAACTAATATTAATAAATATTGATAAATCACTTGCTAGAAGTAAAGGAGTAAATCCTACATTATATGAAATACTATTTACAAGTATTATTGCAATAACAGTATCAATATCAATAAATATAATAGGTATATTATTGATTAATTCACTATTTATTTTGCCAGGTGCAATTAGTAGTAAAATATCAAAAAACATGAAATCATATATGATTATATCTGTTATAATAGCACTTATATCAAGTATAGTAGGACTAGTTGTATCATATTATTTTTCTGTACCAACAGGTGCATGTATAGTTTGTGTAATGGGTATACTTTATATAATAGAAAGAATTTTTGTGAAATAAAAATATAATTAAAGTGAGGTAATATAATGAAAGTAGCGTTTTTTGATACCAAGCCATATGATAGTGAATTATTTGATAAATATAATAAGGAATATAATTATGAACTTGTATATTTTGAAACTAAATTAAATAAAGAAACTGCACCACTTGCAAAAGGTTATGATGTAGTTTGTGTATTTGTAAATGATAATGTAGATAAAGAAACAATTGATGTATTAGTAAAAAATGGAGTAAAACTAATTGCACTTCGCTCAGCAGGATATAACAATGTTGATGTTGAATATGCAAAAGATAAAATAAGAGTGGTAAGAGTTCCAGAGTATTCTCCATATGCCGTTGCAGAACATGCAGTTGGGTTATTACTTGCAATTAATAGAAAATTATATAAATCATATCAACGTACTAAAAAATATAACTTTTCATTAAATGGGCTATTAGGATTTGATTTAAATGGCAAAACAGTTGGAGTAATCGGAACAGGTAAAATAGGAAAGATATTTATAAAAATAATGAAAGGTTTTGGAACTAATGTAATAGCATATGATGTATATCCAGATGAAGAATATGCAAAACAAATGGATTACAAATATGTTTCATTAGATGACTTATATAAAAATTCTGATATTATTTCATTACACTGTCCACTTACAAAAGATACAAACCATATTATAAATAAAGAAAGTATCAATAATATGAAAGATGGAGTATATATTATTAATACAAGCAGAGGAAAATTAATTAATACAAAAGATTTAATTGAAATGTTACAAACAGGTAAAATAGCAGGACTTGGGTTAGATGTTTATGAAGAGGAAGAAGATTATTTCTTAAATGATATGTCTAATTCATATATACGAGATGAAGAGTTATCTGTTTTACTTACAATGCCAAATGTACTTATAACATCACATCAAGCTTTTTTTACAAAAGAGGCATTAGATAAAATAACAAAAGATACACTTCAAAATATTAAAGATATATTTGATAATGCAGAATGTAAAAACGAGATTAAGTAATCAGACAAATAGGGACGGAGGCAAATTGTCCGAAATATTTCGGACAATTTGCCTCCGTCCCTATTTGTCTGATTTTTTAAAAATTGAGTATATAGATATTGACTTAATAAGGTGATTGATATAGAATAAGTACATAGAAAAGAGGTGGCATGATGTCAAAAGGAACAGTAGCGATAATAGGTAGACCTAATGTTGGAAAGTCAACATTTTTCAACTATTTAGCAGGAAAAAAGATATCTATTGTTGAAGATATACCAGGTGTAACAAGAGATAGAATATTTGCAGATTGTGAATGGAGAGGTATAACGTTTACAATGATAGATACAGGTGGTATAGAAACTAAAAGTGAAGAACCACTTAGTGTACATATGAAAAGACAAGCAGAAATGGCAATGGATATGGCTGATGTAATTGTTTTTATAACTGATATAAAACAAGGTGTAACAGCAGAAGATATGGAAGTTGCACATTTAATTAGAAGAATAAAAAAACCAGTAGTTCTAGTTGTAAACAAAGCAGACAAAACAGGAAAAACAGCTGATGATGTTTATGAATTCTATAACTTAGGATTAGGTGACCCATTTTCAATATCATGTATAAATGGTCTTGGCATAGGTGATGTATTAGATGAAATATACTATAATCTACCAGATGATAAAGAAAAAATAGATGATGAAGAGGCAATAAAAGTTGCAATTATAGGTAAGCCAAATGTTGGTAAATCTTCATTAGTAAATAAAATATTAGGAGAAGAAAGAGTAATTGTAAGTAATATTGCAGGAACTACAAGAGATGCAATTGACTCATATTTTGAAAACAATTTTGGTAAATATGTTTTTATTGATACAGCTGGTTTAAGAAAAAAGAGCAAAATTGATGAAAAAATAGAAAGATATAGTGTAATAAGAAGCCAAAATGCAATTGAAAGAGCAGATGTTTGTTTAATTCTAATAGATGCTGTGGAGGGTGTTACTGAGCAAGATACAAAAATTGCAGGTGAGGCACATGAAGCAGGAAAAGGTGTTATTATTGTAATAAACAAATGGGATTTATTAGAAAAAACAACTGGTACATTAGAAAATTATAGAAAAACAGTTTATGAAAAACTAGCATATTTAACATATGCTCCAATTATATTTATATCAGCTGAAACAGGACAAAGAGTAGATAAATTATTTGAGTTAATAAATTTTGTATCTCAGCAAAATGCAATGAGAATATCTACATCAGTATTAAACAACATTTTAGCTGAGTGTGTTGCAATGGTGCAACCACCTAGTGATAAAGGTAAAAGGCTAAAAATATACTATATGACACAAGCTAGTGTTAAACCACCAACTTTTGTTTTATTTGTAAATAATAAAGATTTGATGCATTATTCATATCAAAGATATATCGAAAATCAGATAAGAAAGAATTTTGGTATGGAAGGTACACCAATTAGATTTATAGTAAGAGAAAGAAAGGAAGAAAAATAGTATGGGATGGTATGTATTAATTGGAATAATTGCTTATTTAGTAGGTAGTATAAATTTATCAATAATATTATGTAAAAAATTAAAAGGTGAAGATATACGAAATATGGGAAGCGGAAATGCGGGAACTACTAATACACTTAGAACATTAGGTAAAGGATATGCAGTATTAGTACTATTATTTGATATATTAAAAGGTACAGGTATTGTATTATTGGCAAATATGTTTAATTGGATACCAGATAAACTTATGTTAGTTCAATTAGTAGGTATATTAGTTATATTAGGACATATTTTCCCTATATATTATGGATTTAAAGGTGGTAAAGGTGTTGCAACAGCTCTTGGTGTTATATTTGCAATAGATTGGAAAATAGGAATAATATGTTTTATATTTGGGTTATTAATAATAGCTATAACAAGATATGTTTCTTTAGCTTCTGTAACTGCAGCAATACTTTATCCAGTTGTTATGTTAGTTTTAAGAGGTGGTAATTATTTAATATTTTCAGTAATAATAGCAGCAATAATTTTAATTAAACACAGGGCAAATATACAAAGATTATTTAGTGGAACAGAAAATAAAATTAGTTTTAAAAAATAGTAAATGAATAAATTATTAAAAAGGAGAAACAATATGAGTAAAAAAATTGCTATAATTGGAAGTGGAAGTTGGGGAGTTGGATTATCAATTGTTTTAAATAATAATGGATATGATCCATATATTTGGTCATTTAATGAAGAAGAGGCTAAAAATATAAATGAAAAAAGAGAATGTATATTTTTACCAGGAATTAAATTAGATGAAAATATAAAATGTTTGACTAGTTTTGAAGAGGTAATAAAAGATAGTAAGTTTATATTAGTTGTTGTTCCTTCAAAGTTTTTTAGACAAACAATTAAAAATTTCAAACAATATGTAACAGAAAATCAATCAATAATAATATGTTCAAAAGGATTAGAAGATGGAAGTTTAATGACATTATCACAAGTAGCCGAGGAGGAACTTCCAAATAATAAAGTTGGGATATTATCAGGACCTAGTCATGCAGAAGAGGTAGCAAGAAATATACCAACAACAATTGTACTTTGTTCTAAACATGAAGATGTATTAAATGATTTACAAGATGTTTTTATGTCAGAAGTTTTTAGAGTATATACTTCGACAGATGTAATGGGTGTAGAAGTTGGAAGTGCTTTTAAAAATATAATGGCACTTGCTTGTGGTGTTGCAGCAGGACTTGGATATGGTGATAATACATTTGCAGCATTAATTACAAGGGGACTTGCTGAATTATCTAAATTAGGTGTTGAGATGGGTGGAAATATAAATACATTTTATGGGTTAACAGGTTTAGGTGATTTGATAGTAACTTGTTTAAGTGAGCATAGCAGAAATAGAAAAGCAGGATATTTGATAGGACAAGGATTAACAGTTGATGAAGCTGTAAAACAAGTTGGAATGGTTGTTGAAAGTATTAATACAACAATGGTAGCTAAGAAGATAATACAAAAACATGATGTTGATACACCAATTATTAATCAAACATATAGTGTTTTATTTGAAGGTAAAAATCCAAAAGATGCAGTTAAAGAATTAATGACAAGAGACAAGAAACAAGAATAGAGTAATAGTAATATATATCAAAGGAGGTGAATATAATGGCTATATTTGAAGATTTTGGGAAAATGGTAAGTGACACATATAAATCTGCAACAAAAGCATCTGGAAAATTGGTTGAAGAAGGAAAATTAAAATTTATGATTTCAGATAATGAAGCAGAAATGAGAGATATTTTTGAAACACTAGGAAGAGAATATTGTGAATGTTATTTCAAAAATGAATTATTAGATAATGCTAAATTTGAAAATGAATTCGAAGAACTTAAAAGAATGCAAATTGAAAATGAGCAAGCAAGAAATAAAATATTAGAATTAAAAGGATATCATAAATGTGAAAATTGTCAAAAAGAAATAAGAACAGAGCATTTGTTTTGTGAATTTTGTGGTGTTGAGCAACCTAAAATAGTTGAAGAAGAAGAGAAAAAAGAAGAAGTAGAGGTTGAAGTTAAAGAAAAAGTATGTTCAAAATGTCAAGCAAAATTAAATCAAGATGATGCATTCTGCCCATTTTGTGGAGAAAAAATCATATAATGGTATATAAATCCAGAAAAAGATAATAATATATATGGTGGTTAAATTGAAAACTAAATCATATATTATTATTATTTTTTTATGTTTAATTTTCTTAACAGGTTGTGATAAAAAAGATGATAATTTAAATAAGCAAATAAAATATATTAATCAAATAAATAGACTTGACAAAGAATATTTTACGTTATATGAACAATTATCAGGAATCGAACTTAGCAAACAAAAAATATTAACAAAAACAGAAGAAAATATTATGAAAGAACCTAAAGAAGATGAAAATCAAGATATACAAGCTGATAAAAGTGATGAAGAAGATATAGTTGAAATAGTTGAAATAGAACAAAGAGATAGTATGTTAGAAGCTGTAAAAGAGCCTAATTGGAAAAACAGCAAGGAACTTTGTGAACAATTACAAGATTGTATAATAGATATTCAAGTAGAAATGGGAAATAAAAATGTTGATGAACAAATTATAAATGAATATAAACTAGAATTTGATAATTTAATAAATGGTATTGTCAAACAAGATAAAGAAAAAAGTATTATAGCACTTTCTAATTTATTTATATATTCGGAAATATTTGTAGAAAGGTGTGTTAACATACAAGAGTTATTACTAATAAAACAAACATATTATTCTTCTATGAAATCATTAATATTTTTAGAGTTAGAAGACACACAAGATTTTGAACAAGAGCTTCAAAAATTAAAAATAAATATAAATGAAATTAATAATAATTTTAACTATAAAGAAATCGAATATGTAAAGAAAAGAATTAGTAGTATCACAGCTACAATAGACAGCAATTATAAAATACAGGAAAAAGAAAATACTAGATTAAAACTAGTAATGCTAATTGAAACAATACCAAGTGCAGAAAGTTATATTCAAAAATTGACAATTAAATAAAAATGTATTAGAATATATATAGTAAGTCAGATAGTCGCATGTATGCAAATATATGAGGAAAGTCCGGGCACCATAGGGCAAAGATGCTGGATAACGTCCAGTGGAGGCAACTCTAAGGATAGTGCAACAGAAAATAACCGCATTTGTAAAAATGTAAGGATGAAAAAGTGAGGTAAGAGCTCACTAGTAATATGGTGACATATTATTTTGTGTAAACCCCATCTGGTGCAACACCAAAAGATAAACGTAAAGTGGCCCGCTTGTTTTAAGGTAGGTGGCTTGAACTATATAGTAATATATAGTCTAGATAAATGACTATCAAATACAGAACCCGGCTTATAGATTTACTAATATATCAAAAGACACAGCAAATTAGCTGTGCCTTTTGTAGTGTAAATAAATGCTTATTTAAGAACACGTATAAAAGCTTAAAAAAATATTGACAATAAAAGACAAATATAATAATATAGGTATATAAAGAAAGGGGATATTATATATGTTAAAAGAAAGACAAAAAGGGGGAATTTCATTAGTAGCATTAATAATAACAATAATAGTATTAATAATACTAACAGGAG
>CAZFOR010000021.1:0-11361 GCA_964520895.1 uncultured Eubacteriales bacterium
TACTAATGAGATTCCTTCTCTTTGTTTTGTTTTCATTTTATTTTTCCTCCTTATTTTGTTTTTATGTCTTTATATTATTATATTTGTCTTTTTTTGTCAATATTTTTTTGTTATTTAAATCAATTATATAAAATTATTAATATTTATTGATTTTACTGTATTTAATATATATAATTTATATATTATGAAAAGATTAATTGTATCAAAAAAAGAAACTGAAAAGAAATTAAATAATATAATACTAAAACAATATCCAGATTTATCTATTAATACTCTAAACAAGGCATTAAGAAAAAAAGATATTAGGGTTAATAATACTAAAGTATCAGAAAATATTGTTGTATATGAAAATGATGTTATTGACATATATATATCAGATAATTTATTTACTAAACATTTAAATATAAATATATCTGATATAATTGTATTTGAAGATAATAATATAATTATACTAAACAAACCCTGTGGTATATGTGTTCAAAGTGATACTAAAAATGAAAATTCACTTGAACAATTATTAACCAAATATTCTAACAATTCTTTTATACCACAAGCTTGTCATAGGTTAGATAGAAATACAACTGGATTAGTAGTATTTGCTAAAAATAATAGTGCAAAAAACGAATTGTTATATTGTTTTAAACATAGATTAATAGATAAATACTATTTAACAAAAGTTTATGGTATTTTAAAACAAAAAAAAAAATTACTACATGATTACTTATTTAAAGATTCCAAAAAAAATATTGTTATAATTTCAAATGAAAAGAAAAAAGGATATGAAGAAATTAAAACAAAATATGTTGTAAAAAGTGAAAATACAAAAGAAAACTATTCTATATTAGAAGTTGAATTGCTTACTGGAAAAACTCATCAAATCCGAGCACATTTAGCCTATATTAATCACCCTATTGTTGGTGATGGCAAATATGGTATGAATGATATAAATAAAAAATATAATGCAAAAACTCAACAATTATGTGCATATAAAATTAAGTTTAATACATCTAGTTTAGATTTACTTCAATACTTAGATGGTAAAACATTTGAAATAAGTTGTGAATTATAGAAAAAAATATTTCAATTATTTTAAACATTGATTATTTATCATTTTTTTGATATACTTATGCAGGCAGTTAACATAAAGTAATCCAAATCAAATTTTTTGAAAGGAGTTTAGACAAATTATGAATGATAATGTATTATGTCCGTATTGTAACAAAAAAATCATGAGCTCTTATAGCAATGGCTTAGAACTTAGGTGTTGGGAATGCAATAATCAATTATACTTTGACCAAAAAACAGAACTGTTTTTTGATCCTACAAAAGAAAACAGAATACTTGATATTGCATACAAATCTGTAGAAAGTAGTGTATTATCAAATCTGTTTCCTAACCGTTTTACTATTAGCAAAACATATGACTGTGCAAGTATGGAAGGTTTTTTGCGTTCACTTACAATTAAATCAGATACAGATGCAATAATTGAGTTATGCGGATTATCAGGAATTAATGCATACAAAGTAAGATCTGTATTACCTGATTGGAGGCAAACACAAACTTTGTATTTTAATGGTGAATCACTTAGACGTGGCACTATTAAACAAAAAAACATTATTACTATGGCTTATGACGCTTTATTTGAACAAAGCAGTGTCTTTCGAATGGCTTTAAGAAAATATAAAGATAAAATCTTTATGCATTCCATAGGCTGTGATGATAGAACACAAACTTTATTAACAACAGATGAGTATTTATATCAGCTAAATCGTTTAAAAGAACGTCTTGATTAAAAATAAAAAAGATATTATGTAATGAATTCTACATAATATCATTTTTTGTCATATTTTGTCTTGACTATTTTATTAATATATATTAAAATAATTATGTTAATAATTGCATTAACATATCCTAATAACAAATTTTTAAGGAGGACGTAAAAATGGCTGAAAACATTGGAACAAAAGCAAGAGCAAGGGAACATCGGTCAAAAAGAATATCACTTTGTGATCAAATCGTTTCTTATGTACAAAACAACTCGGTTTCACGGAAAGATGTGATGAAAAAATTTAACTTATCAACCGAGGAATTAAGAATCCAGATAAATAAAGTCAAGGAAAAATACGGGATTAGTTTATTTGGGTAAAATTAATTTTTCTTAATTCTTTAAGTTTATATAAAAAGCAACACCTTACAAATTTGTAAGGTGTTGCTTTTTTATTAATTCATATTACTAAAATCAAATTTATTCCATATTCCTATGTTTTGAGGCATACAAGTAAACTCTAATACATCATCTTTTACCGGATGCTTAAACTCTAATTTGTATGCCCAAAGTGCAATTTGTTTTTTATCTTGAACTCCATATCTTTGATCACCATATAAACTATGTCCTATATTACTAAATTGTAACCTTATTTGATGATGTCTACCAGTATGTAATAATATTTTTACTAATGATATATTTTCTTTTATGTTTTCTTGTAATACTTCATATTCCAATTTTGAGTATTTACTATTCGGATAATTTTCATTAACAATTTTTGAACTACCTGTTTTTTCATCTTTAAATAAGTAATCTTCAAGTATGGCTTGTTTTGCACTTAATATACCATTTACAACTGCTAAATAGTATTTCCTTATTTCATTTTTTCTTATTTGTTCACTAAGTCTTGATGCACATTTAGATGTTTTAGCAAATACCATTATCCCACCTACTGGTCTATCTAATCTATGTACTAATCCTAAATAAACATTTCCAGGTTTATTATATTTTCCTTTTAAATATTGTTTTAACATATTAAGTAAATCTAAGTCGTTACTACTATCTTGCTGTACAGGTATATTAACTGGTTTTTCTACTACTAACAAATGATTATCTTCATATATTACATTTATATTATTCATACTACTTTTCCCATCTTCCATAAATACCACAAGGCAAAATTAAACTTGAATTTTTCATAGGTAATCCAACTTCTCCACTAGATATTTTTCCTTTATATTTCTTATCTAATATTACATGTAAAACATTTTCTAAAACAGTACTTGAAAGACCTGTTGTATATGAGTTAATTAAAAAGAAAATTGGGTCATCTGTTAAGATTTGACTACATAATTCAATTAAATTATATAGATTATCTTCTATTTGCCATACTTCCCCATTTGCTCCTCTTCCATAAGAAGGTGGATCCATTATTATACCATCATATTTTTTACCTCTTCTAATTTCTCTTTGAACAAATTTTACTACATCATCTATTATATATCTTACTACATTATTACCAAGTCCTGATGATTCAATATTTTCTTTTGCCCAATTAACCATACCTTTTGAGCTATCTACATGGCATACATTTGCACCTGCATAACTACATGCAACTGTTGCTCCACCTGTATATGCAAATAAATTTAATATATTTATTTCTCTATTATTTTTTTGTTTTTCTTGTTTAATTTTATTTATCATAAAATCCCAATTAACAGCTTGCTCTGGAAATAATCCTGTATGTTTAAAGCCCATTGGTTTTAAATTAAATGTTAACTCTTTATATTTTATTTCCCATCTATCAGGTATTTTGTTAATATATTCCCAACTACCTCCACCTTTATTACTTCTATGATAATGAGCATCAGCTTTTTCCCATAAGCTAGGGTATGTTCTTTCATTCCATATAATTTGTGGGTCAGGTCTAATTAATGTATATTTACCCCATCTTTCTAGCTTTTCTCCATTTGCCATATCTAGTATTTCATAATCTTTCCAGTCATTTGATATTATCATAAATCTTCCCTTTCCTTTAATATATTTTCATTAATATATTTTTTAAGTATATTTTTCTCATAAACAAATAAGATATTATGAGGTGATTTTCTTGATAAATAGTATATCATTTAAAGTAATAAAAATAAAGGAATATCTAATATCTTTATTCTTATTTTTGTTTTTTGTATTATTATTACTATTTTCAAAATCCTCATTTAATGCTGCAAAACAAGGTTTTGAACTTTTTACATTAAATGTATTACCATCTATATTTCCATTTTTAGTATTTTCAAATATTTTAACTAATCTACATATTTTTGATATATTAAATAAACTATGTACACCTATTACAAAAAAATTATTTAATTTGCCTGGTATTTCTTCTGTACCAATATTTTTAGGCTTTATTAGTGGATATCCAGTTGGTGCAAAAATTACTAATGATTTATATGAAAAAGGATTATTAAATAAAAATTATGCAAATAGTTTATTGGCTTTTACAAATAATTCAGGACCTTTATTTATTATTTCCTTTATAGGGATTTCTTTATACAATGATACTAAAACAGGTATACTTCTTTTAATTACACATATTTTATCAGCTATTTTAGTTGGTATTATATTTGGTATTTTTGATAAAAGAAAAAAAAATATTAAATTAGATAATCTAGAAAAAGCAGAACTTATTATATTATATGATGAAAAAGATAGTAAAAATAATAAAGTAGGATTTGTTAATATATTTGTTAATAGTATTAAGAATAGTGTAAATACAATACTTTTAATTGGTGGATTTGTTATATTTTTCTCAGTTATAATATCACTATTGTCAAATAGTTATTTTTTTGAAATTATATCAGTTCCAATAAATAGTGTACTTAATTTATTTAATATAAATACAAGTGCAACAATTCCTACAATGCAAGGTTTAATTGAGATAACTAATGGACTTAAAAACTTATCTGAACTAAACCATTTACCATATATTTATAAAGTGTCTTTATCATCATTTATACTTGCAATTGGTGGACTTTCTATATATATGCAATTATGTGCAGTTATTGTAGATAGTAATTTAAGTACAAAAAAATATATAATAGGTAAAATACTACAAGGAATATTTGCCTTTATCCTTACATTTATCTTAGTTTTGTATACACCATTTTTTAATCTAGATAGTATAGAAACATACACAAAACCTTTTGTAGGAGTAAATACTGTTATATCTAAAAATGAAATTAATTTACTTTTTGATGTTATTACACTTTGTTTTATATTTTGCGTTTTAAGTAAAATGTATAGTTTAAGAAAATATAAAGATAAATAATGTTAATTTATGTATTTTTTATTTAATAATTACAAATAATATCCTTGAGGTGATTATATGCAATATTTATATGCATTTTTAATTGGTGGTGTTATTTGTAGTATTGGTCAAATTTTAATTGATAAAACAAAACTTACACCATCTAGAATTTTAGTAATATTTGTTGTAGGCGGTGTAATACTTACTGCAATTGGATTATATGAACCAATAGTTAATCTTGCAGGTGCAGGTGCAACTGTCCCACTTAGTGGATTTGGATATAGCTTGGCAAAAGGTGTTACAAAAGAAATAAATGAAATCGGATTATTAGGAATATTTACAGGTGGAATTAAAGCTACTGCTGCTGGAATAGCTGCCGCTATTATATTTGGATATATTGCATCTATTGTAGCAAAACCACAAATAAAAGAATAATTTTTTAATTTTTGAGTGTTTTATCAAAATAGCATATAAAGAAAAGTAAACAGTGTGAAGTGACCTAGAATACTAGACATTTTTTGATTAAAAATATTAAGCAACTTGTAAACAGTGAGCTCTGTATTGTACAGGACTCATTCCTTTTAAGTTGTTATTTTCTATTTTTAAATTTCGTATATATCTTATCTTTTTACAATAATATAAATAGGAACAAGATTTTATAAAAAATTTGTCCCTATTTATTTTAGTTTATCATATTTATTTTTTTATTTTTGTCACAATTTGTTATTAATTAATACTTATTTAATTTCTTTTATATTTTCTATCATATTGTCTATAAAAACTGCGTATCCCCTCGTTGGGTCATTTAAAAATACATGTGTTACAGCGCCTATAAGTTTATTGTCTTGTATAATAGGACTACCACTCATTCCTTGGACTATACCACCTGTTTTATTAATTAAATCTTCATCAATAATTTTTATAACAATATTTTTATTTGCATTATTATCTACTTTGTATATTTTTTCAATAGATATATTATATTCTTTTATTTCATTATCAATATTACATAATATTGTTGCATTACCTACTTTTACTTCATTTCTATCTGCAATATATATTCCATCTTTATATTTATCTATTGTTTGTATTTCATCATATTTTCCATATATACCTTTTTTAGAATTTAATAATACTTTACCTAATTTAGTATTTTCATCAAACATTCCCTTTAATTCACCAGGAATTGTTCTTTTTCCTTTTGTTATATCAATAACCTTAGCTTGTAATAAATCTCCATCATTTATCTCTAATAACTCACCTGTGTCTATATCTGTAATACCATGGCCTATTGCTCCAAATGTCTTAGATATTGGTTCATAAAAAGTTTGTGTTCCTATACCTATTGCACCATCTTTGACCCATATACCTAATCTATATTTTCCATCTTCATTACTTAATATTGGTGTAATTGTTTCTATATAATTTTTACCTTCTCTTATATATTCTATTTTAAGTTCACTTGTTTGATAATTTGATATATATTCTATTAACTGTGTACTATTATTTATTTCAACATCATTTACTTTAATTATTCTATCACCTTGTTTAATATTACTTTCATTTACAGGTTTATATATTTTTCCATCTGTCCCTACCACATCAGATTTTCCAACTACAAGTACACCTTGAACATAAAGTTTAACACCTATTGTATTTCCACTTGGTATAACTTTTAAGTTGTTATATCCACTTACTGGATAAGCGTTCTTGGAAAAATTAAAATTTGAAAAAAAGATAGAAATTAAAAAAGCTAATATAATTATTGTGGTCCATTTTTTTGATTTATCGTGTTTAACATCATAAATATTCATTATTGCTCCTTTCAAAAAAAGCACCTACAATATTATCATGTACAATTTTTGAATATTTATTTGTTAAAAAAAATACCTTATAAGGTATTTTTTCTTTTAATATGTAATATTTAATTTTTTTAATTTAACCGATTAAGTCTTTAGCATGTTTAATAACATTGTCTGTTATATTGTTTCCATTTAATATTCTACAAATCTCATTTACTTTTTCTTCATAATTTAGGATTTTAACTTTTGTTTTTGTTTTTTCATTTTCAAAGATTTTCTCAACAAAAACATTATTATTTCCAATTGCTGCAATATTTGCATTATGTGTTACTATTATAACCTGATGATTATTTCCTATTAGTTTAAACTTTTCTCCTAATGAAATAATTGCTTGTCCGCTAAGTCCTGTATCAATTTCATCAAATACAATTGTTGGTATTTTGTATGAATCAATAAAAACTGTTTTAAGTGCTAATGTAATTCTTGATAATTCTCCACCTGATGCAATTTTGTTTATCATTTGCATTTTGCCACCTAAGTTTGTACATATCATAAAATTAACTTTATTTAACCCATTTTCGTTGAAACTATATTTTTTATCATTTTCATATTCAAATACATTATCATTAAAAAGCACTTGAATTTCAAATTTAGCTTTTGGCATTTCTAATGAAACTAATTCATTATTAATCATATTTTGAACTTTTTTTGCATTTTCTATTCGTATATTATGCATTTTCAAACATAAATAGAAAAGTTTTTCATTATTTTCATTAAATTCAATATTTAATTTTTTGACTATTTCATCTAAATTATGCATTTGATTAATTTCAATTTGGATTTTTTCAAAATACTGTAATACTTCTTCTATATTATTTCCATATTTTCTTTTTAATTTAAAAATATTATCTAATCTATCTACTACTTGCTCAAGTTCATCTTCACTTAATTCATTTTTACTTATATCATCATATATTTGCATTTTTATATCTTCTAATTCATAATACATATTTTGTATA
Source organism: uncultured Eubacteriales bacterium (assembly GCA_964520895.1). Taxonomy (GTDB): domain Bacteria; phylum Bacillota; class Clostridia; order TANB77; family SIG350; genus SIG350. The sequence continues at coordinate 7,894 of CAZFOR010000021.1, forward strand.
TTATCATACATTTTTTCATATTTATTATCATATTTAGATATATTAGATAATTTGTTTAATAAAATGTCTATATTTCCTAAAAGCAAATTATCTATTACTTCATATCCTTCATTTAAATTACTATGTATTTTTTCTGAATTTTGTAAAACAGTTTTTCTTTCTATCAATTTTTCTTCTTCATCTAATTTTAAATTTGCATTTTCTATTTCATTAAATTGATATTCAAGTAATTCTAACTTTCTTTGTCTTTCAATTGGATCTGCACATAGATTTTTCATTTGATTTATTACTTCTTTTTGTTTGTTTAATAATTCCAAATATTCGACTTTTACATTATTTAATTCTTTTCCAATATAGCTATCTAATAACTCTAAATGCATATTAGGATTTAATAGCATATTATTATCATGTTGCTGATGAATATCTACTAATAAATCACCTATACTTTTTAGATATGTAAGTGTTGCCATTTGCCCATTTACTTTACAAATATTTTTTCCATTTGCATAAAATTGTCTAGATAATATTATCATACCATCTTGACTTATATCTGGTATGTCACATAAAAAGCATACTTCAATAAAAGCAAAGTCCTCACCAGTTCTAATAATATCTTTGCTAATTCTATTTCCAGTAACTAGACTTATACTTTCTAATATAAGTGTTTTTCCACTACCAGTTTCACCTGTTATAATATTTAGTTTATCTTGAAAATCTATTTCTACATCTTCAATTATCCCTATGTTTTGTATATGCAATTTTGAAATCATCTTACCTCACCTTAAATTTATTTATTCATGCCAAGCATATATTCTTATTTCTTTAATCATACCATTTGCAGAATTACTACCATTTTCTACTCTTTCATATATTAGCTTAACATCATATCGTGGTACACATTTATATTGATTATATATATATTCCTTATTTAATATCCATGTTTGGTAATTTGTCAAATCGTCTTGTATATTATCATCATTATATTTATAATCTCTTATTGTAACCTCTTGTATATTAGCTGTATTAAATGTCCCATTAGCTGCTGCTGAATTATAGTATCCGTATCCAAAATTAACTCTAAATGCCTTATCTCCTACTTTCTGATTATTCGAAACAATTAATGAAACCATTTCTTTTACTTTATCATAATATACTCCTACTCCTTCATATTGTTCAAATTGTTTGTTATGCATTTGTATAGCCATATTGTCTATTTGTCCTTCTGCATTATCTGTTACTCCTCTTGCTGTTCCAAAAATCCCCATTCCTACTGCTATTAATGCTATTACTAACAATACTGCTCCTGCTATGAGCAGTGCTTTGCTTGCGTTTTCCATTTCATACCCCTCCTTTTATCAATCAATAAAATGTGCATTTTCCACAACATCATTAACGTTATAATTTATACTTACATCTTCATTTTCACTTTTTTTCAAATATAGTAAAAACTCTATATTACCTTCTGGTCCTTTTATTGGAGAAAAATCTAATCCAATTATACTAAATCCTATTTCTTTACTAAATTCTATAATTTTATTAATTACTTTAATATGTATTTGCTTATCTCGTACTACACCTTTTTTTCCTACTTCCTGTCTTCCTGCTTCAAATTGTGGCTTTATTAAACAAACGCCCTCTCCATTTTCTTTTAATATACTATATGCAGTAGGTAATATCTTTTCTAAAGAAATAAATGATACATCTGTACAAAAGAAATCAACATACTGTCCTATATCATCAAATTTTACATATCTAAAATTTGTTCTTTCCATACATTTAACTCTTTCATCTTGCCTTAACTTCCACGCTAATTGTCCATAACCTACATCTATTGCATAAACATATTTAGCATCATTTTGAAGCAAACAATCTGTAAAGCCACCTGTAGATGCTCCTATATCCATACATACTAAATCTTTTACATTAATATCAAATACCTTTATTGCCTTATCTAACTTAAGTCCGCCTCTACTTACAAAAGGTAATTTTTCACCTCTTATAATTATATTAGAACTATCTTCTACCATTTGTCCTGGTTTATCAACTCTAACTTCATTAATATATACTATTCCCTCTAATATACTTATTTTTGCCTTTTCTCTACTATCAAAAAATCCCTTTTCAAATAAAAGAGTATCTATTCTTACTTTCGCCATATTATCCTCTCTCAATCCTTTATATATTAAATAATATTATATTCACATGCTCTAATTAATCTGTTAAAAATAGCAATACCTAATCCTGTTTTTTCAACACTTTCTATATAAACTATATCTGGATTTATTTTATCTAGATTTCTAAGTAAATGATAAATGTTTTTGCTTATTTCCTCATCATCTTTACCCATACAAATATATCTTACATCATTTATTTTTATATCCGGCTCATTGTATTTATATAGAACTACAATCTTTGCTTCATTATTTTCTTCTACGCCATGACCAATCTCATCTAATATTTTTTTTCTTATTTCATTATCATTTTCACCTAATACTAATTCACACCTACAATTAGGTGCATAATGCTTATATTTCATTCCTGGTGATTCAACTTTTTGTATTTCTTCAAATTTTTCTTTTAATATATTAGGACTTATTTTAACTTTACCATAATTACTTAAGTCTCTTTCTGTAATATATCCAGGTCTTAGTATTATTATCTGATTATTTTCCACCTTTATAACTGTAGATTCTAATCCTATTTTTGAATCTCCTCCGTCAATCATTATAATATCTTCATTAATAAACTCATTTTTTATATCTTCAATACATGTTCCACTTGGTTTTCCAGATATATTTGCACTAGGTGCAGCTATTGGAAGCTCACTTTGCTTAATTAATTTATTTGCAATTTCATTACTTGGCATTCTAATTCCAACTGTATCTAAGCCACAAGTAACAATATCTGGTATTAAATTAGTTTTTGGAAATATAATTGTAAGTGGTCCAGGCCAAAATTCATTAATAAGATTTTGCTCTATTTCTCCAACTTCTTCAACTAAATCATTTAACATATTTAAATCTGATATATGAACAATTAATGGATTATCTTGCTTTCTTCCTTTCATTTTAAAAATACTAGAAACCGCTTCTTCATCAAAAACATTAGCACCTATTCCATAAACTGTCTCTGTAGGAAATATAACTAATTTTCCATTTTTTATATATTCAATTGCTTCATTTATATCATTTTTACCATTTAAAACTTTCATAATTTTCCTCATTTATTTTTCTTTTAATATAAAGCTTTTCATTATTCCATTATTATCATATTCAACCTTATTTTTATATTTTTTTGCATATGTTACTGCAGATTGATTTACTGATAAATCCACTCAAGATTTATCATATGAATCATATTCATTTCCATCAACATTTCCTGAACTATGTATATACACATCTGATCCATCTTTATTTGTTAATTCCAAAGTAACTTTAAATGTTTCCACCTTTACTGAAGAATTATTTG
>CAZFOR010000021.1:11461-19094 GCA_964520895.1 uncultured Eubacteriales bacterium
TTTGTTATGCATTTGAACAGACATATTGTCTATTTGTCCTTCTGCATTATCAACTACACCTCTTGCTGTTCCAAATATACCCATTGCTACTGCTATTAGTGCTATTACTAATAATACTCACCTGCTATTAGTAGTGCCTTACTTGAATTTTCCATATAAAAAAACCTCCTTTAATATATTTCAACTTATCTAATAAATAGATATTGTTCCTTCATTCTTCTTAAACTTTGGTTGATATTTTGTGCCCTTACTTCACCAATTCCATCAACATCATCTAATTGTTGAATGTTCGCATCTAATATACCATTTAAATTTTTAAACTTTTTAACTAGATTTTCTATTATTATATTAGGCATTTTAGGTATTTTATTTAATATTCTATAACCTTTTGACTCAACAGCTACTTCTGATATATTATCAAACGATTCATATCCTAATACTCTAGCAATATTTTTATATTCCATTAATTCTTCATATTTCAAATTCTTTAATGCTTGAACTATATCTTCAATTTTAGTTTTCTTATTATTAATACAATAATCTTTTATAATCAACAATTTTTCATATTCAATATCTGCTAATATTTCTCTTAGCTGCATTTGAAGTAATCTTCCTTCTGTACCAAGTTCTGCAATACTAATTTCAATTTCAGGTACCATTCTAAGCACCATCTCAGCTCTTTGAACTGCAACAACAACATTTTCTAGTATTACTATATCATCAAACTCATATTCATTTAACATATGTAAATAATTATCATAAACCATTTTATATTTTTCTAATGTTTGCAAAGCTTGATTTGCTTTACTTAAAACATTGTTTGTATTTTGAAGTACATATCGTATATTACCTTTATATAAAGTAATTACACCTCTTCTTTGTGAAATACTAATTACTAACTCACCAGTTTGTTTTGCTACCCTTTCTGCTGTTCTATGTCTACTACCAGTTTCAAAAGTTTGTATTGATGAATCAGGTAATAACTGAGTATTTGCTAAAATTATCTTTTTTGTATCACTACTTATTATAATAGCATTATCCATTTTTGCAAGTTCATATATCTTAGCTGGTGAATACTCATCATTTATTCTAAACCCACCATCTGCTAGACTTAATACTTGTTCACTATCTGATAAAACAATTAATCCACCTGTTCCTGCTTTTAGGATATTTTCTAGTCCATCTCTTATTTGAGTACCTGGTGCAATTTTTTTAATTATTTCATAAATACTTTCTTTTTCATTAATAATTTTTTCTTTCATTAAAACACTTCCTTAATAGCATCATTAACATTTTTGACACCAACAATATCTATTTCAAATTTACCTGATATCTTTTGTTTATTTGAAAATGGTATTATACATTTTTTAAATCCCATTTTTTGAGCTTCTTTTATTCTATCTTCTATCATATTTACGTTTCTAATCTCACCTGTTAATCCTACTTCCCCCATTACAATTACATCTTTTTGAATAGGTACATTTTTAAATGATGAAATAACTGATAAAATAATTCCTAAATCAATTGCAGGCTCGTTAATCCTTATCCCACCCACAATATTCAAATATGCATCATAATTACCTAAAAACATACCTGATGTTTTTTCAATAACAGCCATTAATAAATTAAGTCTGTTATAGTCTATACCATTTGCAGTTCTTCGTGGCATTCCATAAATAGTTTTAGTAACTAATGCTTGCATTTCAATTAAAATAGGTCTTGTTCCCTCTAATGCACCAACAATTACAGAACCTAAGGGATTACCTTCTCTTTCTGAAATAAGGAGTGATGATGGATTTAAAACCTCTGCTAATCCTTTATCCCTCATTTCAAAAACACCTATTTCATTTGTAGGACCAAACCTATTTTTCACACCTCTAAGTATCCTATATGATAAATATCTATCACCTTCTAAATATAGTACAGTATCTACCATATGTTCTAATACTCTTGGTCCAGCTATTGCACCTTCTTTTGTAACATGTCCAATTATTATTGTAGAAATATCTCTTTTTTTACATATTTGCATTACCTTTGCTGTACACTCTCTTACTTGACTAACACTACCAGGTGCAGAAGAAATATCATCACTATACATTGTTTGTATTGAATCTATTATTACTAAACTAGGATTAACATTTTCTATTGTTTCATCAATTAACTCAATAGATGTCTCACCTAAGAATAATATGTTTTCATTTTTTATTCCTAATCTATTTGCTCGAAGTTTTATTTGTGTACCTGATTCCTCACCAGATATATATAATATACTTTCTTTTAATTGTATTTTATCACATAATTGAAGTATTAAAGTAGACTTACCAATACCAGGATCTCCTCCAAGTAATACAAGTGAACCTTTAACTAACCCTCCACCAAGTACTCTATCTAATTCATCAAAACCTGTTTTAAATCTATTACCATCTTCTGTTACAACATCTTGTAATTTAACTGGCTTAGAATCTTTATTACTTTTTCTTGTATCATTATTTTTAGTTTTTATAATCTTCTCTTCAAAAAAACTATTCCAAGTATTACAACTAGGACATTTTCCAAGCCATTTAGAAGATTCATATCCACATTCATTACATACAAAAACACTACTATTTTTTGCCATATATCTCCTCCGATAAAATTATATACATTGCATGTGACCAACCAAGTGCATTTACCCATAAAGGCTTACCATCTACTCTTGATATCTGCTCTGCTAAAAAATAGTTTTCACTACAATGATTAGTTACCCAATCAAAGTACTCTTTTGCCTTTATATAATCTGTATCTATCTTGTTTTTTTTGTAACTCTTTATATAATACATACTAACCCAAAGTGTAGCTATAACCCATGGATTTGTATCCATATAATGGTCAAATTCAAATCTATATATACCACCAATTGGTGATGTTAAATACTCTTCTATTTTATTTACTGTTTTTACTATTTTCTCATCATTTACATCAAATATCTCAAATGGCCAAACTAATGATAATGTACTTACATCTACCATATCCCTATTATCACTTATTTTAAAGTATCCTTTTTGCTCATTCCAAAAAACATCTAAAATATTGTTATATATTTTATCCATTTTAATTTTAATTAAAGTAACAAGTTTAGCATTTTGTATATTTTCTACATATAGTTTAAATGCATAATATATACTTGCAAGTGTATATATATGCTTACCTTCGTTCATTTCCCATAAGTCATAACATGTTATATGTAAATTAGTGTCTGTATCTAATACTCTAAGTAAATATTCTATTGCTTTATCAATACTTGGTTGTAATCTTTCTATAAACTCATTATCTTTATTTAAAATATATTGTTTTATCATACCAATTACAACAGATGATGTTTCATCTAATTGTAGTCCCCAAATAGGTGCTAAATTTCCATCTGTATAATATCTTTGCTCCCACATTCCATTTTCATTTTGCGTAATTTGGCAAAACTTATTATAGAAGAATTCTGATATATTTGGTAATCCACATTTATTTAGACCTTCTGTTATATATACACTATCACGTGGCCAACAATATGAATATCTACCACATTTAGTAAACCCTTCATCTACTTCGCATGACGCTATCATACCACCTGTTTTATCATTAGTATATAGTAATAATGTTAAAACAGATCTTATATATATTTGTTTTTCTTTTTCATTTTGAAAATTAATAACATTAATTTTGTTTATTATATTTTCCCAATATTTTTTTGTATCATCATATATTAACTTTTCATCAATTTGTCTTATTGTTTTTATAATATTTTTTGTTAAAAACATATTATCTCTAAAAAACATATATATGTTAAGTTCCATATTATTAAACATGTATGTAATTACACTATCATTAGACATTCCTACATAATCTTTTTGATTAAATTGCAATGTATCAAAAACTTGTTTTGAACCATTTATTTGATAATTGCATATTTTACTATCTGAAAATGTTGTAAAATATGAATCTTTTGAATATTGAATTAATGCATCTAATTCTTCATTATACCAACTACTAATATAGTCATTTGATGTTGTAATTAGTTTACTATATATAAGTAGCTTTATATTTTCTACATTGTATGTTGTTTTGTCTATTTTATAGTTTCTTACCATTATATTATTATTAATATCAACATAATCTTTTTGTAATATTGATATATCATTGTTATATATTCTTGTATTTAATATATTTGTATTTTCTTCATAAAATTGCTCATGATTAAAAGTATTTTCATCATTTAATAAAAATACTTTTGAATCTAATATTAAAGCAACATTATGCTCATCTATGTGTTGTTTATAGTCAATATTAGGAGCAAAAAAACGCAAAATGTCACCGTTTTTATTTAAACTAACTAATATATTAGAATTTCCAATTATTGCATTATTGAAATATTTAGACATTTACTTCACCCCATATTATTTTATATTTAATACCTCATATTGTCAATGAAATATGATTAATTTATCTTGATTTTTAGGCAAAATATATAAAGGTATCAATAATACCTTTATATTACAACTTTTTAATTTTCATATTTTATTTCATTATTTAGTCTTTGTATTCTACTATTGAGTCTATTAACCATCTCTTGATGCTCCTTCTCCATTTCATCTTTCTTGTCAGAAATTATTCTATCAACTTTTATTTCTATAGATTCACATTTTGATTCATTTGAAATAATTCTGCTCCTGTTTGACCACATATATTCATCCAATTTAGATATACTATCTCTCATCTCTTCTTTTACATCATTAACCTTTTTTTCTAATCTCTCAAGTAATTTATTTACTTGAATAAGTTTATCTTTTGTTAAATCAGAATTGTATTTTATTTCTTCTTTCAACTCTTTTTCAGTTCTTTTTAATAATTCAATATCTACACTCATATATATACACCTCCAAATATTTTTAGCTTACAATAGCTCTTTCTATTTCTTTTTTACACTCTGCTATTTCTGCTTTGCATTCTTTTATCTCTGTTTTTATTTCTGATTTAAAATTATCCATTTCTGTTTTTAAAACACATGAAATCTTTTTAATTTCATCCATTATTTGATTATTATCTACCATATTAATCCTCCTTTATAAAATTTAATTTGTATGCCAATTTGTATATTTTTAATTTGCTGCAACTGCCACTTTTTCCTTTTTTTCTACATTTTCAGTATTATCTTTTTCAATTTGATTTTTTACCTTTTCAATTTCATTTTTAATATCTTTTTCTTTTTCACTAATATTTATTCTTATTCCATCAACATATTCTACATGTCCAGCAAAATCTCTCATAACAATCATAGCATCATCTTTTGCTGATTGTATTTGCTTTTTAACTTCTGCAAATTGCTTATTAACTTCTGCAAATTGTTTATTTACTATAATAAATCTTTTATCCATATCAACTTTAATTTCTTGTTTCATTATATTCATTTCTGCTTTTAATTCCGTTTTTAAATCGTTATTCATTTTTTTCATATCTGCTTTTAACTCTGTTCTTAAATTTTCATTTGTTTTTTTCATATCTGTTCTTATGCCATTTTCCATATCTTTCATATCTGCTCGTATGCTATTTTCCATATTTTTCATATCTGCTTTTAATTCTGTTTTTAAATCATTATTCATATTCTTCATTTCTGCTTTTAATTCCGTTTTTAAATCATTATTCATTTTTTTCATTTCATCTAAAATTTCCTTATTATCACTCATAGTACTCCCTCCTCATTAACTTGTGTGCCAAAACCATGAAACAATATTATTAAACTTACCTCATATATAACTACATATTCTTTTTCTTATATATTTTATTTAAAACTTATTTTCTCCTATATTTATCTAATAATTGTTATAACTAATTTATTCTTCACATCACATCCTATATATTTTTATTGAATAAATAATATCATTTTATTGTCATATTGTCAATTGTATGTACCTATTTTTTCTTAAAACTATTACTTATTTTTTTACATATTAACTTTTCAATGTTCAATCTGTTTTCAATACATTTTTCTTATTTTTTAATAATTTGAAGTTTCTAGAACTTTTTAGAACTTTTTAGAATTGTCTAAATAAAAAACTTTTTTAGAATAATAAATATATTGTTCATGAATTCAATATTTATTATCCATATATTACCATGTTACATTTTGAATTTCAAGTGTTTTGTATAAACTCATATTAAAACTTTAATACAATTACCAACATATTTCCTTTATTTTTACAAATTTTCTAAAAAACATTTACTTATGTGCTAAAAAAAGTTATAATATATATGTTATGTAAATTAAAATAAGGAGGAAAAAAATGAATGAATTTGCATATTTTGCATCACAAACTTTTCAGTATATAGTATTAATTCTAGGATTATACTTTTTTATTGTCTCAAGTTTTGGATGGATTAAGTTTAAAGAGAAAAAAGGAAAAGATGTAAAACCAGAAAAAAGATTCGCATTAATTGCATCTGCACATAATGAAGAAGCTGTTATTGCACAATTAGTTGATAGTTTAACTGCTATTGATTATCCAAAAGAATTATATGATATATATATAATTGCTGATAACTGTAATGATAAAACAGCTGATATTGCAAAAGAGCATGGTGCTAATGTTTTTATTAGATTTAATGATGTCAAAAAAGGAAAAGGCTATGCATTAGAATGGTGTTTTGATAAGATATTTGAAGGCGAAAAACAATATGATGCTTTTTGTATTTTTGATGCAGATAACTTAGTACATAAAGACTTCTTATTAGAAATGAATAAACAATTCTGTAAAGGCTATAAAGCTGTACAAGGATATATTGATAGTAAAAATCCATATGACTCTTGGATATCATTATCATATTCAATTGCATTTTGGATGTCAAATAGATTATATCAATTACCAAGATATTACTTAGGTATATCTTGTGGTTTATCTGGTACAGGTTTTGGTGTTTCTACAGACCTTATAAAGGAAATGGGTTGGGGTGCTACTTGTTTAACAGAAGATTTAGAGTTTACAGCTAAATTAGTTTTAAACAACGAAAAAGTTGCATTTGCTTATGATGCAATTATATATGATGAAAAACCTTTAACATTGGCACAATCTTGGAAACAAAGAAAAAGATGGATGCAAGGATTTGCAGATTGTACAAAAAGATTTTTCTTACCACTTATGAAAAAAGCTATTATTGAAAGAAATGTTAAAGCATTAGATATAGCTTTATATATGGTACAACCTATAAGAATATTATTATTTGGTATAGTTGCTACTGTTGGATATGCTTCAATGATAGCTCCACCAGGAACATTTTTTATGATATCAGATGTTGTTCCAATGTACATATTTTCAATTATAATACTAGCACAGACATTATATGGACCACTTGTTATGATAGTTGAAAAAAGAGCAAATATTAAAGTAATGCTTGGATTTATAATTTACCCATTCTATAATTTAACATGGGTTCCAATTACAATACAAGGTATTATAGATATGGATAAAAAAGAATGGTCACATACTCTACATACAAGACAAATTGATATTACTGAAGTAAATAAGCAATAATTAACATATAACTAAAAATACACCAATTAATTTTAAAATTGATTGGTGTATTTTTGTTACTATTTAATATTAAAATA
>CAZFOR010000022.1:0-18523 GCA_964520895.1 uncultured Eubacteriales bacterium
TACAAATCCAACACCAATTCATAATGAGATAACAGGTCAAGATGAAACACATACACAAGATTTTTACTACTACGCAGGAACAAGTAAAATAGCAAATACAACAGAAGGATATAAGATGTTATTTAGAAATAAAGCAAATAGCAGTTATTTATATTACTGGGTTGCGTCTCGCTGCGCCTATGTCACTTCTTACAATGCGTACTTCAGTGTGCGAGCTGTGCTCGGTGTCGGCGTGAGCGCTTACGATATGTTCGACACCGAGGGCTACGAGGGTGGCGACGCTTATGGTGTACGACCTGTAGTAGTTCTAAAATCTAATGTCCAATTGAATACAGAAGGATTAGATGGAACATCAGCAAAACCATGGACTTTGAAATAGGATAGAATAGCGAAATGCTGCGATAAGGCTTTTAGACCTTAGTACCCGATAGTTTTTTCATAAGTAAAAAAATCACTAATTTTGAAATAAAAGTTTCAGAATTCGTGATTTTTTATTGTTCTAAAAATATTTGCTTATTGTTTGTATTGCATTATCCTTAACTATAATTTGGCCATATTCATTTAGTTTGTTTTTAAACACATTTGAATTATATGCACTTTCAGTATAGTCACAAATAATACTAGATACCTTTTTAGATAATTTTTCGTTTTCGTTTAAATTTGCAAAATTAATATAGTATTTATCTTCTAAGATATATAATGTATTAATATATTTTTCGGGTAATCTATTTAATCTTTTACAAAACTGTGTAAAATCATCAAAAGTTGAAAAACAGTATATAGTATCATAATTAGTAGAATGTATAGTTTTTCTTTTAATTTGTAATTCAGGTGGCCTACGTAAGAATGTATCACTTGAATTAATTGGACTACCAATTTTAGTAACAGTTAAAATAAAGTTACCACCAGAATTGTACATTCCTTCAACTAATAATTGTGATTGTGTTAAATCAAAATCATATTGAATTTCTGCTTCATGTAATATATCCCAAAATAGTTCTTGAACTTCAATATTATTCTTATTCAAAAAATGTACATCTATATTTTTATCTATCAAATCTTGTTTTGATAAAATGATTTTTAGCTTATTTTCGTTAATCTTTTCAATTTTCATTTTGCTTTGCTCCTCCCTATGTAAATTAATATATATTATAGACACATATATTAAAAATGTCAATTAAAATTGAATAAATATTTTTCTACCAGTAAAAATATAAGGTATATAAAATATTATATGTAATGATGTAAAATATTCTACTAATATGTTTTTGAAAAGTTAAAAGTTATTTTTTTATCCAAATAGATGGATATATATTATATAAAATATCTGCATCATTTATATATATGTTTCCATATTCACCTATATATCTAACCATATTATAGTTATTTACATAAGGTGTCATAAATACCATATTCTCTTTTGTTGTAATTTTATTTTTAGTTATATATTTATCATATTCAAAAGAATTTAGTAAAAATACATAATCATTTGAAGTAGTTTGATAATATCTAGATGTATCACTATCTTGTAAATTAGGATAAGGACTCCAATAATATGGTAATACACCTTTATCTTTTTGTGTAGCATAATCTTGTGCTAATAAAACTTTTGAACTATTTTGTATGATTTTAGATTTCTCTTCTTTTGTAAAAGAGTTATATAAATCTTCATTTAATAATTTTCTAATAGAAGAATTTATCCAATAATTTGAATTATCTTCATCAAATTTACTTTCTAGTAAAGGCTCTTTTGTAATTAATAAATATGAATCTTGTGTCTCATCAATTACTTGCCATACAATATTTTTATTATTATATGTACCAAAAGTTATTTCTTTAACATTATTTGTTTGTTTTGTGTTAGCAAATAATATACCTGAAATTATAACTGAAAGGAAAACAGCTATACTAATAATTCTCTGAGTTTTATGTCTTTTAAGATAATTAATAAAATTAGGTATATATGTTATTATATAAATTACAATACATACTAACATCAGGTCATATATATTATTAAATAAAAACATATGTTTTTGAAGGTCAGCTTCACCATTACTCATAAAAGGTATGATTAAGGAAATTAACAAACTCAAAAACAATGCTGTAAAGACAATGAGTTCAAGTATATGTGAACTATATAACATAGTTATTTTAAGTGGACTATTTATTGTGTATTTAAAAAATCTATAAAAAGCAATTATTAACAAACTAACAACTAATAATGAAAATGCTATAAATATATAGATGTTTGTTATATTAATATCATTCCTAAAATTGCTCCATAATGAGTAATTAGTATTTTGACTCATTTTAATATCATTATCTTCATATAAATAATTACCTAAATACATAGGTTTAATAATTTTTGCGTTTTCTAAGGATATATTTACTTTTTCAAAAAAATGAGTAGGGTGTAATAAATAATATTTTAGTATTTTACTTTTAGAAATATTATCATATACATTTTCTTCAAACTTATTAGATGATATATCATATTTATATTCACTATTATATGCCGTTGTGTTTGAAAGTGATATATATCTTTGATTAATATCCAAATCAAATAAATCTTTATCTGGATTCTTAGATCCTTTTAAAATTCCATAAAATACAGAATTATAGTTTGTAGCATTAATCATCCATTTAGGTGTATTTGAAAACCCTATAATTGAAAAAATAATTGATGCAATAGTTATTATTGTAAATACTACTTTATATGTATTTTTTGTACATAATAGGCATATTATACATCCAGTTATTGAATATATAATCCCTATTGGAACATTTGCTGATTTTGAAGTTCCAAATATATATGTGAAAAGGAAGAATATAAAAAACAGAAAATAGTTTAATGTAGATAATTTCCTTTCCTCTTTATAGCAATGTATTGTATAAAATAGTATTGCATTAATTAATATAAATGAACAATATTGCAGTGCTTCTCCATAAAATGAATTAAAATAGATTATATATCCTAAATCCAGAAACACTATACCAATTATACCAAATATTAAAATATTTTTAATAATATTATCTGTCTCAAAAGATTTATATAGCAGTAGAAATGCAAATGCAAGTATTAATATATATATAATACTTAGTAGTGATATATTGTATATTTCTAAATCATTATCATTTATGTTATTTGAAATAAAATTTAAAACTTTTGATAAATTAACAAAACTAATTTGAGATGATGTATATTCGTGAATACTATCAGTATTTTGTTTAAATAAGTTAAAAAATATTTCGGTATTAGTTTTACCTTCTAATTTCATTATATAAATGCTTTTAAAAAAATAATTAGCACTTCCTGCTAGTTCTTCATTTTCTACTAATGAAATATTAGTTTGCTCAGTAAGTCTTGCAAAGTCACCATTATCTGATAAACCAGTAATATGTGGTATATTTAAAATTACAAAACACATTATTATAACAAATATAAAAACGAATATAGTAATTATTCCTTTTATAATATCGTTAATATCGTTCAAAAATATCACCTCTTTATTAATATAACTATATCTTAATATAAATTAAAAATAATTACAATAACATATTGAAAAGTTAAAGGTTTTAATATATATTTATTACAAGAAAAAGAGGTGCAAATTATGAGTATAAATAGAAATTTTTGGTTGCTTTTAATATTTGTTTTATCAGGTATAGTAGTTGGTGGATTATTAGGTGAATTAGCAAAAGGTGTGGACTTCTTATGGTTCCTATCATATGGACAAGATTTTGGAACACCAGAGCCATTTTCACTAGATATTGGGTTAATTAAATTAACATTTGGAATAGTAATACGAATAAATATAGCTAGTATAATAGGGTTGTTATTAGCTGTTTTTGTGTATAGGAAAATAGCAAAATGAAAATAATATTAGCATCAGCATCACCTAGAAGAAAAGAGTTATTAAGCCAAATTAACATTCCATTTGAGGTTATTGTTTCAAATGTTGAAGAAAAGATAGAACTTGGCAAAACTATTTATGAAAAAATAGAGCAACTAGCATATATTAAGGCACAAGATGTATATGAAAATACAACTGATGATAGGATAATAATTGGAGCAGATACAGTTGTGTATTTTAATAATCAAATATTAGGCAAACCAAAAGATGAAAAAGATGCTTTTGATATGTTGAATAATTTGCAAGGAAATACATGTGAGGTTATCTCAGGAGTTTGTGTTATTATGCAAAAAAATGATAAAAAAGAAATATATAAAACACATGATAAATGTATAGTTAAAATACAGCAAATGTCAGAAGATGAAATACATCAATATATAAAAACAGGTGAGCCATTAGATAAAGCAGGAGCTTTTGCAATACAAGGAATAGGGGCAAAATATATAGAGAGCATACAAGGTGATTATTATAGTGTTGTTGGTTTACCAATTAATAAATTATACAATATATTAAAGAAATGTCAGGAGGAATAAATATGAAAGAAGCAATAATAATAGTTGAGGGAGCACAAGGGGTAGGTAAAACAACTACAACAGATTATTTAAGAAACAAAATACCATATACTAATTTATACAGATTAAGTGGAAATAGAGATAATTCACCAGAAGGATATAACAAAGCAAAAAACATGTATGATAATTTATTAAATTATATGAAAACATTAGAAAACAATAATATAAATATGGTATTTGATAGAACATTCTTTACAGAAGAAGTTTATTCAAGACTAGGATATAAAGAATATTTATTTACACCAGTATATAAAGAATTAGTAGAAAGATTAAATAGTTTAGATTTTGATATATATTTTATTGCACTATATTTAGAAGATACAAGCTTGTTTGAAAAAAGACTAAAAAGAGAAGGTAAAACAGATGTGAAATTTGTTGAGTTTAATGCTCAAAATAGTATTAATCAACAAAATGCGTATTTACAGTTGGCAGATGAAATTGAAAAAGAATGTAAAAACATAAAAGTATTAAGATTAAAAAATGATATGCCTAATATGGCAACAGATAAATTTGACGAAATATTCAAAGAGATAATGAAAAAATAGGAGAGATTAGATGTATATAGTAATTATTGGATGTGGTAAAACAGGAAGTAAATTAGCAAGAAAGTTGTCAAGTCAGAACAATGATGTTGTTGTAATTGATAATGATAAAGAAAGACTTAGTAATTTAAATGATAGTTTTGATGGGAAGATATTACAAGGAATAGAATTTGATAAAACAATTTTAGAAAAAGCTAATATTAAAGATGCAGATTGTGTTATTGTAACAGATGATAATGATAATACTAATATTATGGTTGCACAGGTTGTATATAACATATATAATGTTAAAAATATAGTATTGAAATTGCAAAATTCATCAATGGCTAAATTATATAAAGATGGACCTTTTAAGGTTATTTGTCCAACTAATATAATTTGTGATGAAATACTTAAAATGATATAGATATAAGGAGAGAAACATGAATATAACAATAATGGGTGGAGGAAAATTAGGAATAGATATTGCTAAGAAAATGAGTAAAATTGAAAAAGTTGGTATAACATTAATAGAAAAAGACCATGAAAAATGTGTAGAAATAGCAGATGAAATAAATGCGACAGTTATAAATGGAGATGTATCAAACCCTAACTTTTTATCAAGTGCAGGGATAGAAGATACAGATATATTTATTATTGCTACTGGTATTGATGAAATAAATTTTGTTTGTGCAGATATTATCACTAAACTATTTAATTATGAAAAAATAATTGCAAGAGTTAATAACCCTAAAAATAGAGAAATTTTTGAGAAAATAGGGGTAGCATTTATAGCATCTTCAACAGAAATAATGAGTGACTATATTGTGGGTGATATTGAAAGGTTATTTATTGAAAGAAGTGAAACAAATGAGTAAAAAAATATCAAGTTTTTTTAACTATATTATAGGAATAATCGTGGAATTTTCAGTAATATTAATATTTCTATTAATATGTTCATTAGCTTGTTTCTTTTTAGGAGGATTATAATATGGCATTAAAATTTAATACAAATGTTATAAAAGAAACAATAAATACTATTTGTAAGATATTAATGTTTTTAAACATGTTACAAGTTATACCTATTTTGGTGGCTATATATTACAATGAATTTAATATAGCTATTTCATTTGGTATAGGAATGTGTTTAGCATTAATGACATGTTCAATAGGGTATTTATTTACAAATGATTATGTTAAAGTAAAATCAAATTTTGGTAGTGGACTTGTAATTGCATCTGTTACATGGATAGGTGCTGCTATATTTTCTGCTATTTCTTTATATTTTTGTGGAAGCTTTAATTCATTTTTAGATGCTTTTTTTGATTCTATAAGTGGATTTACAACAAGTGGATTTTCACTAATTCCTGATTTAGACCATTTATCAAATGGAGAAAATATATGGAGACATATGACTTCATTTATTGGTGCACAAGGTATTATAGTTTTTGCATTAGCATTTTTAATAAAAAAAGGCTCAGGTATATTTAAGTTATATGAAGCAGAAGGTAGAGATGAAAGAATATATCCTAACACCTTACATACTGCAAAATTTATATGTAAGATTAGTTTAATATATTTATTAATTGGTACAACAGCATTTACTATTGCAGGACTAAATATAGGTTTGCAATTTGATAGAGCGTTACTACATGGTGTATCATTATTTATGTCATCATGGGCAGGTTGTGGATTTACCCCAATGTCACAAAATATATTATATTATCATAGCTATTTATTTGAGATTCTAGGAATGATATTTATGATACTTGGTTGTTTTAATTTTATGTTACAATTTACTATTTTAAGTGGAAAGAAAAAAGAGTTAATTAATAATATAGAACTTACAACATTTTTAACAATTATATTAGTTTTAGTGTTAATTATATCAGGATCATTAATATTAAATAATACATATTCAAGTGGTGGTACTTATGTAAGAAAGGTTGTATATCAAGTTGTATCAGCGTGTACTACATCAGGATTTACTAATATGTATCCAGCTCAATTTATAAGACAATGGAACGGCATGACAGTACTACTATTATCGACTGCAATGATGATGGGTGGATGTATAGGTTCAACAGCTGGTGGAATAAAGATATTTAGATTAAATATTATATTTAAAAATATAATTAACAATATAAAGAAAACTACATATACAGAAGGGACTATTGTTTCTCAAAAAATACATCATATTTCAGATGTTGTATTAAATGATGATATGTTTAAATCAGCATCAACTGTATTTATAAGTTATATAACTGTATTTTTGATAGGTGTAATAGTATTAACAGGATATGGATATCCTGTTGAAAGTGCAATGTTTGATATTTCATCAACAGTTGCAAATACAGGACTTACAACAGGTATAGTATCTCCACTTATGCCTGATACATTAAAAATATTGTTTATATTTATAATGTGGATAGCAAGATTAGAGTTTGTATCAGCATTTGCATTAATTGCATTTATATATAAAGCAACTAAAAAGAAGGGGGTAACTAAAGTTGAAGTTGAAGATTAGAAAAACGAAATATTTGTGTATACTTTCTTTGGTAGTTATTTTATTTACTAGTATAATTTGTTTTGCAGAAGATATAGTATATACATCAGATGTAATAATTGAAAATGCTAGTAAACTAAATGGTCAAGTTATATTATATAAAGGTGAAGCAATTGGGGATATAATGTATAGAGATAATGGACAGTATGGATGGATAAATGTAAATGATGGAAAAAGTGCAATTGGAATTTGGAGTGTAAAGGAAAATCTAGAAAAAATATCAGTAGTAGGTGGATATAGCCAAACAGGTGATACACTATTAATAACAGGAAGGTTAAATGCGGCATGTGAAGAACATGGAGGAGATTTAGATATACATGCTGAAGATATAGAGATTATTGAAAAAGGAGCGATTTATCCAGTTGAAGTTAATGAAAGATTGTTTTTTATATTTAAATTATTAATTGTTCCAACAGTAATTTTGCTTATTGTTGCATTAATAGTAAATATTAGAAAAGATATAAAAAAAGAGTAGATATAGCTACTCTTTTTTTGAGAAATACATTTGTTTATTGTTTTCTGATAAAAACACATTAATATTATTAAATGTTTCTTTATTCATGTTTTCATTTTTTGAATATTTTTCTAACAATGCAGATAATATGATATCATTTGCATTTGGTAATTTTAAACTTAGTGTTTCAATTAAGTTATTTGTATATAAATCTTTTGAATTATCATAAAGAAGCGGATAATCTATTTCGTAATTTATTACTTCTATATTTTCTGGTAATATTGATTGAAAGATTAATACCTCAGGAAACATATATGTTCCTAGTCTATAATCTGAAATAGAAGTAATTGTACTATTATATAATTTAGTATTGTATAATGATGATTCAGCTACTTTGATACTTAAATTATCTAATAACAAACGAACACAAGTGAAATCATCACTATTAAATTTTGTTATATCATCTTTTGGATTTAACAATCCAGTTAAACATAATTTTTCTTCGGTATTAATTGTTATTTTTTTTGAATAATTCTCTGATAGTTTTATTCCGTAGTTTAAAATATCATTTAAATTAGTATTGTCAATATAATAAAAAATTTCTAGCATAGTTTTCACCTCGAAATAAGTATATATTAAACAAACAAAAGTGTCAATTGAGATTTTTTAAATTATATGATATAATTCTAAAAAAACAAGAGAGGTGATAATATAATGGAAAGAAGAGATAAAAACAATTACTATTTAGATATAGCACAAACAGTATCAGAAAGAGGGACATGTATTAGAAATAACTATGGAAGTATAATTGTAAAAAATGATGAAATAATATCAACAGGTTATACAGGATCACCTAGGGGAAGAAAGAACTGTAATGATTTAGGTGTATGTAAAAGGAAAATTTACAAAACAAAAAGTGGAGCAGGGTTTGAACTTTGCAGGTCAGTTCATAGTGAGCAAAATGCTATTATTAGTGCATGTAGAAAAGATATGATAGGTGCAACATTATATTTGGTAGGTGTAAATGCACGAAATGGACAGCTTATTGATGATAATGAGCCATGTACATTATGTAAAAGAATGATAATTAATTCTGGTATAAAAAATGTTGTGATGAGAAAAACAAAAGATGAATATTTAAATGTAGAAATTCAAGAATGGATAGATAATGATGATACAATGATACCAGAAATATAATTTGTCTAAATAAAGGTACAAAGGAAAAACCAACTTTATAAAAAGTTGGTTTTTCTTATAAATAACAATAATATTATTCCTCGTTATTATTGCTATTATCATCTTTTCCATAGAATGTATCATTAATTGTACTTCCATTTCCAACATATTGCGCATCCCCAAAGCCTAATATCATTATAAATATTGTATTTAATAATATAAGACCTACTGCGAAACCGCCACTTTTTCCAAAAGCTTCAGCAAGTTTAATATTGTATACTATCATTAGTGCTAATACTGCTAACCAGCCTATAAAAGGAATAATAGCTGCTAGAGAAATTAATAATAACCAAGGTGATAAACCTACTATTTTAAACATTATAACTGCGTTATAAATAGGGATAATAGCTTTCCATCCTTCTTCACCAGCTTTAACAAATATTTTCCACATAGCAATAATAGTTAATACTGAAATTGCTAAACTTATAATACCGCCTATAAGTCCTGCAGTAGCTAATACACCAAGTATGCCAGCTGCTAATGCCATAGATTCTCCATCTGATAATTCATAACTATCATAGTCATAGTCGTAATCATTATAATCAAAAGCAAATGCACATGATAGCATAGATAAAGAAATAACTATCACTAATAAGATTGGTAAAAACTTCTTCATAATCTTTCCTCCTTTCTTTTCAAAATAGTTGTTATATAAAATTATTATGTAATAAAAAAATATGATTAAATCAATTCTATATCTAATCATATTTTATACATTTTTGTCTATTTTTGTCAATACTTTTATTTCAATTTTCCACCTAATTTTTCACCATTTCCAAGATTATTTATTATCTTAGATTGGAAAGTGTAATTATTCTTGTTTTTCTCAATATTTACCTTAATAGCAATATCAATTAATTTATCAATAAGTTTTGGATAAGGATATTTGTTATCATATTCCCAAATATAAAAACTAAAACAACCAGGGATTGTATTTATTTCATTTATATATGGTTTCATAGTATTTTTATCAACTAAAAAATCTATTCTAGCTGTTCCACTACAACTTAATGCTTTAAAGGTTTTAATAGCTAAATCTTGAATTTCTTTACTTAAATCATCTGGAATATCTGCTGGTATTTTTCTATCCATTGTATTCATACTAGTTGGATTTGAATTATCTTTTTCTTGTTTTGCAGCATCTTTATTTATCCCTTTTAAATACTTATCATCAAAAGTCAAGAATTCTTCCCAAGTAGTAGGTTGTTCACAAACAGATGCTTCAACAAATTTATCATAACCCATTGCTGCACAGTTTATTTCAATTAAATCATTAATGCCTTCTTCAACAATAATTCTTTTATCATATTCAATAGCTATCTCAATTGCATTAATTAATTCATCTGTATTTTTTGCTTTTGATATGCCAATACTTGAACCTAAATTTGCAGGTTTTACAAAAACAGGATAATTTAGATTATCTTCAATTTGTTTTATAATTGAATTTTTGTTATCATACCAATCGTTTCTTAAAAAGTATTCGTATTTAAGTATAGGTAATTTATGTCCTTCAAAAACTGATTTCATAACTATTTTATCCATTCCAACAGCTGAGCCAAGTACACCTGAACTTACATATGGGATATTTGCAAGTTCCAAAATACCTTGAACAGTTCCGTCTTCTCCATTCATACCATGAATAGACACTACCATTACATCAATAGGTATAATCTCTTGCTTTTGTAAAAACTTAGTAGGAAATATTATTAATCCTTTTGTATTTGGATTAGGTGGTAATATAACTGTTTTTAATTTAGGTTTATTTTCCTCAAAAAATTTATATGTACCATATTTCATTAAAGTATCACCTGTATACCAAACACCGTCATTTGCAATATATATAGGAATTATATTATATTGCTCTTTATCCATGTTTTCCATAAACTGAATAGCAGTTATAATTGAAATTTCGTGTTCACAACTTCTACTTCCAAAAATCACACCAATATTTTTTTTACTCATTTAAAACGCCTCCATTATTCATTAAAATTATCTGGTAAATCATTTTCAAATAGCACTGTATCACCAATTTGGCCTACTTGTGCTAATTTTTTAGTAGCCTCATCTAATGAAGATACAATATACATATTATCTAAATTAAAGTTAGTTTCTTTTATACCATCTTGTATAGGGATAGTAATATTTTTACCAACTAGAATTACTATATCACAAACATCAGCTATTTGTTTACCAAAATTGAAATTTGCATTATATTGCTGATTACCTAATTCAATCATTCCAGGTGTTATAATTATTTTTCTGCCTGGAAAATTTGATATAACTTCTAATGCAGCTTTTGCACCCCAAGGGTTTGAATTAAACGCATCATCAACTATTGTTAAACCATTTGTATTAGGTATTAATTCTAACCTATGTGGTATAGAAGCAATCTTTGATACACCTCGTGCAATTTCTTCATTAGTTAAATCTAATTTTTTTGATATTGCTATTGAACATAAAATGTTTTGAATATTATGTTTTCCTAACAATTTAGTTTTACATGTAAACTCGGAGTTATCTAATTTACATACAACTGTAAATTTGCTACCTATTTTGGATACTTCGATATCTTTAGCATATACATCTGAATTATTACTACCAATAAGTACTTTATTTCTTTTTTCATCATCATATAATTTTTTGCAATTTCCATTATCATCTGGGAAAAATGCGATTCCATCAATAGGTAAACTATCAATTAACTCGTATTTTGTTTTAATAATGTTTTCAATTGTTTTAAATGTTTCTAAATGTTGATTACCAATTGAAGTGATTAAACCATATTTAGGTTTTACAATATCACAAATTTCTTTTATATCACCAATATTTCTAGCACCCATTTCGGAAATATATATTTGATGCATATTAGTTAATTTTTCTCTAATTACTCTTACATTACCAAATGTAGTATTGTAACTATCAGGTGTAGCATAAGTATTATATTTTTCTGATAGAATTGTTTGTAATATAAATTTTGAGCTAGTTTTTCCAAAACTTCCTGTAATACCAATAACAATTAAATCTTTTCTATCATTAATTATTTGTTTAGCTTCATTAATAAATTTAAGTCCGCATAACTTTTCTACAGGTTTTAATATGTAATTTGAAATTAAAATTGTATCACCTGCTATATCATAAAGTAATATAAACAATATATTAAAAAGGTATGGGAAATTTAATTTGTATGCAACTAAATATGAAATAACTAAATATATACTAAGTAAAACATATCCTGTAATTAAAATTCTTTTTGCTCTCCAAGTATATACAAGAGCCTTTTTGTATGTTGTCTTTCTTTGCTTTAAAATATCTATAATATAGAAGATTAACATTATTCCAGAAGTAATAAGCATTACATATGATACATCTATATTAAAATGTAACATAATTGGAATTAGTATTAAACTTATTATACTTAAACAAATAGGAAGTATAAAATGTTTAATATTATTCAAAAACCAATGGAAATATCCTTTATGCTTATATCCTTCTAACTGAAATATATGCAAATATCTTGTATAATAGAAGAAATATACTATTAATGTAAATATAGAAAGTAATATATATGTTATATTTAACAATATTTACACCTACCTTTCTTTATAATATTCATATTATACTATTAATATATGTTCAATGCAATACATTAAATTACCAAAAGATTAAAAAAACAGACAAAAGGGGACGGAGGTATTTTGTCTGAAAATAAAAATAGATTATATAAAACTATATAATCTACAAATAATTAATCATTTAAAAATATGTCTACTTGCTTTTTGAAATCTACAAAATTATCTAAATATGAAAAGTGTCCGCAATTTTCAAAAATAAACAATTTGCTATTTTGTATATGTTTGTTCATTATTTTACCCATGTATGGTGGAGTATCTTTGTCAAATTCTCCCCATATTAATAATGTAGGACATTTGATTTTGCTTAAATATGGCTTTAAATTTTGATTAACCACTTTAATAAAAGTTGAGCGCATTTCAGGAATTAATGAGTTATAGTCATTAGAACCTCTTTTTTTTCTTTCATTTTCTAACCATGTATTGTATTTTTCTTTATTTGGAATAAACAACTTCATTAATTGCTTTCCTACTTTGTATGTGTATAGTCTAACATAATATTTGATAGAATGCTTAGGAATAAGACCACCACTATCTATTAATATTAATTTTTTTACTAAATTAGGATATGTTGCTGACAATAGTATGCCGACCCTTCCACCAAAAGAATGACCAACTACAATTAGTTCACTAATATTTAAATTTTGTAAAAAAGAATATATTAAATTAGTGTAGTCCGTAACATTCCATCCGTCTACTATGTCTGATTTACCATGTCCCGGAAAATCTAGAGTAATTATTTTATACTTCTCTTTATATGTGTTTATAATAGGAAGCATACTATTTATACATCCACCCCAACCATGTAGAATCAGCATTGGATATCCTTCACCCAATATTTCATAATTTATATTTATATCATTTATTTTCATATTCATATTTTTTCACCTTTTAATAGTATATATGAAATTATATAAAAAATAAACAGAAAGGTTAAATTTAATTAAAAATTTTAAAATTAATAATGTTGAAAAACGAGTAAAGATATAATATAATGTTGAAAAAAGGAGAGTGTGTATATATGAAGGCAAATATTAAAATAGATACTATTCAAAATGGAGAGAAACTACAAACACTAGAAATCGCTGGAGACTATACGGAAATAGACAAGGAACATATCATATCATATCTAGAATTAGAGTATGTAAATACAATAATAATAGAAAAGCAAACTAATATAGTTATAGTAGAGAAAAGAGGAACGGGGAGTAATCAGTATTATTCTAAGTTAATATTCGAATTTCAAAAGAAACATAAGTGTATGATAAACACTGGGGAATATAGCTTTTTCGCGGATATAAATACTATTAAAATAAATACTAAAAAAGAAAACAACATAATAGAGGTAAGACTTAAATACTATATTAATGATGCATTTAACGAGATACTATTAAAGGTAGAGTTATAAAGAAAACAAGTAGAATATATGTAAAAAAATATCTAAAAATAATGTCTAATGTTAATAATTCCGTAAGTAAATGTTAACATTTATTAAAATTTGTAAACAAAATGTAAAATAAAAAAATATCTATTGACTTAATAAAAATAAAATATATAATGGTAGTGTAAAAAAAATATGTTTATCGAATTCAAGGAAAAAGTATTACTTATCCTTGAGTAAAATATACAAGGATAAATTGTTTTAAAAAATAGAAAGAAAGGAGACAATTTATTCTCAAACTAAACTTTCTTTCAAAAATATTTTAAGGAGGAATTTTTTATGAAGAAGATTTTAGCAATCTTATTAGTAGTAGTTATGTCTTTATCAATGATAACACCAGTATTTGCTGGAAGTTATTCAGATACAGCAAAAACTGACTACGAAGCAGCAATTGAACACTTAAGTGGTTTAGGTGTAATCAATGGTATGGGTGATGGCACATATGCTCCAGAAAAAGTAGTAACTAGAGCAGAAATGGCAAAATTATTAGTAGTAGCATTAGGTTTAGAACAAGGTGCTATATTATTAAAAGGTGAAACTCAATTCGCTGATGTTGATACTAATCACTGGGCAACAGGTTATATTAATATAGCTGTAGCTCAAGGTTTAATCAAAGGTGATGGAGATGGAAACTTTAGACCAGATGCTGATGTAAATTATGCAGAAGCAGTAACAATGTCTTTAAGAGCATTAGGTTATGGTGAGTTAATAGAAAAAGCAGGTCAATGGCCAGCTAACTACTTAGCAAAAGCTAATACTTTAGAATTATTAAAAGATGTTAAATTAGATGGAACAACTGTTGGTGCTAACAGAGGATCAATAGCTCAAATTATTTGGAATATGTTAAACACAGAAATGTGGGATATTACTACAATAAATGAGACTAATGGTGCTTCAAGCACAGGAACTGGTAAAACAATGTATCAAACATTCTTTACTGATTATTGCACAGCTGGTGCAGCAAACTTTGCTAAAGGTGCTTATACAGCTATCTCAGTTGTAGATGCAGATACTATAGAAGTAACTATAAATACTGAAGCAATTAGATTTGATGGTGTAAGTCCAGTTTCATTCAATGGTTTCTCAACTTATGAAGCAATTTATAAAGTAGAAAAAGTTGATGGTCAAGATAAAAACATAGGTGTATCTTTATATGCAGATAACACAAATGTTTTAGCTGGAAGAATTACAAAAGAAACTGTAGGAACACCAAGTTCAGCAGGAACACCAGGTTCAGCTGAAAAAATTACTGTTAATGGAACAGAATATACATTTGATGTAGTTGGTGCACAATCTGTAGCTACAGTTGGTGGATATATTATTGCTAAATTAGATAATAATGGAAAAATTACATCAACATCAGATAAATATTGGAAAGATGATGTATTAAATTCAACAATAGGTACTGGTTCAGAGCAATCATTATTAGTTAAAGAAGTAAAACAAACTACTGATGGTGCAACAACTAAAGTAGTACCATATACTGGAACAACTTTAGATATTGATAATGCTGAAAAAGCAGTTATGTATGTAACATTTGATAATGGTAAAACTGAAATAGTATCAAAAGATGCTATAAAAGCTAATACTGTTGTTGAAGAAATTCAAGTAACTACTGGTAAATTATATGTTGTAACAGACAAAACAGTTACAGGAACAATTGATTCTATAACAGATGCAAAATATGTTATAGGTGGAAACAAATATGCAGTATGTGCTGATGATGCACAAATCAAATATGCATCAAAAACTAATGTAGTAACAACTGATGCTATAAGTCAATCAACTGATGTTGATGCTGCAACTCCAAAGGGTAAAGCTTTAATAGGTAAAGCAGTTACAGTTAAATTAACTTCAAATGATGAAATAGCTTATATTGATTCAGAAGATGTTACAGTAGCTGATAACTATGGTGTATTATTATACACAGATTCAAAAATTGAATCAGGTAAACAAGTAGCTAAAGTTACATTATGTGCATTTGATGGAACAATTACAACTTATGATGTAATTGTAAAAGCAGATGGTAAAGCAGCAACTTTAGCTCAATTAAATACTGAAGGATATACAACAGGAAATGTTGGTTCTATCGTTAAATTTGAATTAAAAAACGGTAAAATAGCATTAGACACTAATACTGATGTTATCACTGTAATCGCTACAGATGCAGCTACAACAGTTGATACAACATTAAATAAAGCAACTATCGATTTAACTGGTGAAGCCGCTAAGTCATACAGATTAGCATCAGATGCTAAAATAGTAAGATATGATGATGCAAGTCTATCTTCTTCCATAAGTGTTGAAAAATGTGATATGATAGAAATATCATTACAAGATTTAGTAACTTATGCAGGAACTGGTAAATATGTATATGTTATAGCTGATGTTAATGATGCTAATGTAGCTAAATACATTATTATTAAAGAATCTACATCAGTTGCAACTGGTTCAAAAGTAGCAGTTATAGCTGGAGATTTAGTAACTAAAACAGATGCTCAATTTGCAACATTATATATTCCAGGTCAAGGTGAAAAAGAAGTAAAAGTTAACGTTTCAGGTACAAGTTCAGTATACAAAAAAGGAGTAGTAGTAAATTACACTATTTCTAAAGATGCTGACGGTGTTGATGAATATAACATTGACTTAGATTCATTACCAACAAAAATTCCTGTAACAGCTCAAACTGGAACAGACTTATTCAAATATGAACATAGTAACTTTACTGAAATATTCAAAAATAGTGCTGGTGATGCTGGTGTAATTTATGAAGCAATTTCAGGTAGTGCTGTATATGTTGTAGACCTAAATGGTGTAACTACTACTGGATCAATTGATGATTTAGAAGTTGGATTCGAAGTTTATGGTGTAGACAAAACTAATACAGGTGCAAGTTTCTTCTCATCAATAATAATTGTTGAAAAATAATTTGACTTAAAATTAGACTTAAGGAAAGGGCTCAAAAGAGCCCTTTTTCTTTAAGATATATTTATTATAATTAGGAAGTGAAGAATATGAAAAAGATAATATATATTTGTATTTGTTTAACTATAATATTAAGTTTATTTAATATATCATTTGCAAATACATATACAGATATTAATAATAGTAAGTATATTAATGCTATTGAACAATTAAGTGATATTAAAGTTTTTGAAGGATATCCAGATAATACTTTTTTACCAGAAAACAATATAACAAGAGCAGAAGTATGTAAAATTATTGTAAATACTTTTAAATTAAATAATAGTAATACTAATGCAGTAAAATTTTCAGATGTAGACAATAATCATTGGGCATATTCATATATACAAATTGCTAGTAGCAACGGATGTATAAAAGGATATCCTGATGGCAAATTTAAACCAGATGATAATATTTCATGTGAAGAAGTTGTAACTATAATAATACGCTCACTAGGGTATAACCTAGATAGTCAAAATAACTGGCCAACTAATTATATAGAAAAGGCAAAAGAGTTAGGTATATTTACTAATGTTAATAATATTTCATTTTCTGATAAAATTGACAGACAAACAGTAGCGCAAATATTATGGGATAGTATTAATATTAGGCTAGAAGATGGTTATACAATATTTGATAAAAACTTTAAAGAGGAAGAACCACAATATGATGATTTACAAGACTATACATTAGAGTATGGAATTGTTACATCAGATATAATGTATACGAATGAAGATAGCAAAATTGAAATTTTTGATGTAATAAATGAAAAGACTTTTGTGCTTAATATATCAAATATAGCTGGTATACAAAAAGGAACAATATTAAAGTTTACAAAACTTTTAGGAACTAATGAATATGTATTTAATATAATTCCAAATACTTATCAAGTAATAGAAAATGCAAATCAAGATGTAACAAGAATATTTTCTGATGGAAAATATGTTGAGTTTTTAGGAACAGATTTAGCAATTACAAGTGATGCAAAAATATTTTATATTAATTCTCAAAATGAAGTTGATGAAGTAAGTTATGGAGATATATCAAATTTTGATATTATATATCCACTTAAAGGAAAAGAATATAGTAATGGAATTATATATAATATAATAATAGCTAGAGAATATAGTGTAAGTTTATAACAAGCAAAATCCCAACCATAAATTAAATTGGTTGTATAATAAATGTTGGGGTGTGATAAAAAACACACTTCAACATATTTTTTT
>CAZFOR010000023.1:0-18101 GCA_964520895.1 uncultured Eubacteriales bacterium
TTAAAATCCCGCTTATGTTTAACTTTTTTTGGGACATTTTCCAAAAATATTGACATACCCTTTATAACTTTCTTGTATTTTTTACCATTTTTCTTTTTTATTAATTAATTATAAGTTCCATTAGCTCCTGTGCAGAAGTCTGTCTAAGTATAGTATATCTTTTCATTAAATATAGCGTCTCAGGTATCTGTTTTGCTAATATATTAGACCCTTTATCAGTTGTCAGTGTAACTTTAACACCCAAAGATTTCAACGTCTTTTCACTTATTTCATTATATACTCCATTTGGATATGAAACAACAATAATATCTTGTTTCAAATTGTTTTTAAAACATTCCTTCATTTTTTTAAAATCTTTTATAATATAATTTGCATATTCTTCATCTGTTTCATTATCAAACCTAGAAAAATTTTGCCTAGCATATTCAGTATTTTCATATTTAGCATTTTGATGCATATCATATGTATGACTTTGTATAAATATTAATCCCGAATCAATCATTTCTTTTGCTTTTTCATAAGAAAAATGAGGAATAATTTTATATTCAGTGTCTTTATATTTATCTGTTCCCATAGATGACCCTATTATAAATATAGTAGCTTTCATATTATATTTTTTTAATATAGGATATGCCAATTCATAATTACTTAAATATCCATCATCAAATGTAATACATATTGGCTTTTCTGGTAATTCTTTTTCATTATAAACATAGTCAATCATTTCATCAAATGATACCCCTGTATATCCACTATCATATAATTCTTTTATTTGCTGTTCAAATAGTTGTGTTGAAATAGAATAATCACTTAGACTGTTATCATCAATATCATGATACATTAGTATCGGAACTTTTTTCTGTGACATTAAGTTATTCAAATATATATTTTCTTCATTTTTTTCTTTTATATTATAACTATTTTCATTTGAATTAATAAAATAATTTGTTAATATAACTACGATACTTATTATAGTAACTGAAATAAGTATCAGTAATAGATTTTTATTTGAACTCATATCTTCCTCCAATGTATGCACATACATAAAATAGTATAATAAATTACATTTTATCTGGGCAATCAATACCTAATAGTCTCATACCATTTTTTATAACATCACCAACTTGTTTAGTTAGTAATATTCTTGCTTTTTTAATATTTTCATCATCACACATAATTGTATATTTGGCATAATATGTGCTAAATGCTTGTGCTAAATCTATTATGTATCTAGATAAAATTGAAGGCTCATTTTTTAGCATTGCATTTTCTATTGTATTTGAGAAGTTACCTAATATTTTAACAATATTTATTTCTTCATCTTCTAATATTAGACTAAAATCTATTTGTGATATATCATTGATATCAATATTTGCTTTTTCTAATATACTTCTTGTTCTTACATACATAAATTGGATATATGGCCCTGTTTCTCCATTAAAATTAAGAATTGTATCCCAATCAAATATTTCATCTTTAATTCTAGATGATGATAAATCATTAAATATTATTGCACCTACACCTACTTTTTTCGCTATTTCATCTTTATTTTCTAAATTAGGGTTTTTATCATTAATTATTTCCCTAGACTTATTTATTGCTTCATTTATAATATCTTCTAATGAAACTGAATTGCCTTTTCTTGATCCAATTTTTTCTCCATTTTTGTCAACTACTAATCCAAATGAAACATGCTCTGTTTTGTCAACATACTCTTTATACCCCATTAATTCCATAACTTTAAATATTTGCTTAAAATGTAATTGTTGTTCACCGCCAACTACATAAACCATTTTATCAAAATTATATTCTTTCATTCTGTATTTAAATGCTGCTAAGTCTCTTGTTGCATATATTGTGGTACCAGCTGATGTTATTATTATACAAGGTGACATATTATACTCATCTAAATCAACTATCTTCGCTCCTTGTGACTCAACTAATAATCCTTTTTCATTTAATTCTTCAACTATTGCATCCATTTTATCATTATAGAAAGCTTCTCCATTATATGAATCAAATTTTGAATTTAATAAATTATATGTTTTTTCATATTCATTTAAACTTACTTCTTTAATCCATTTCCATGTTTCTACCGCTTCTTCATCACCTTTTTCAAGTAATATAAACTGCTGTCTTGCAAGATTAGTCAATTCAGGATTTTCTTTTTCCTCTTTACTAAATCTAACATAAACTTTTAAAATTGAATTTATAGCATCATTTTCAAAATCATATTCAGGGTCATTTTTCCATAAATTTAATCCTGCCATTACTTTTCCAAACTGTATTCCCCAATCACCTAAATGATTTATTCCTATAACATTATATCCCATAAATTTATATATTTTATACAATGCTCCACCTATAACAGTTGTTCTTAAATGTCCAATATGAAAAGGTTTTGCAATATTTGGTGATGAATATTCAATAATAGCTGTTTTATTTTCTCCATAATTACTTTTCCCATAATCATCTTTTTTATTGAAAATTTCTGTCATTATATCTTTTACAAATATTTGCTTATTTACAAAAAAATTCAAATATCCACCTTCAACTTTTATTTCATTTATTTCTTCATCTACTTCAAACTTTTCTTTTATTTCATTTGCAATTACTATTGGTGATTTATGTAACTCTTTTGCCAGTTTAAAACATGGAAATGCATAATCACCCATATCACTATTTGGTGGTACCTCAACATATTGCTCAATTTCGTTTTCACTAATATTGGTTATTAATGATATCTTTTTTATAATATTTTCTTTAATTTTAGACATAATTCACTCCTTTTCTACTTCTCCAGTATTTTTTCAATTTGTTTCTTTTTGCTAGAAGTAGTATTTGTTTTTGTTAGTTTTTCTAATGTATTATTTAACATTAATGATGTATCAGTTTTCCTTAAAACTTGTTTACCATTATTTGAAACATTTTCTTCTAAATCAATATATGTTTCCCTTATAACCTTTTGTTTAGAAACAACTTTACTATTTCTAGAATATGATACATCATCATTTCTATATGATTCCAAAGAACTTTCTATTTGTTTTTCTAATAATGGATACACACTATTAAATAATTTATCGTTTTTAACTTTTCTAGTCTTCTGTTTTTCAATACTGTTTTGTACACTATCAATTACTTCTTTTTTAATGTTATACTTTTCAGATAATTTTTCTTTTGATAACAAAAAATATTCAATATTTAATTTTTCGCTACTATTTTTTTCTTTTATAATTAGAGGAATACCTTTTTGTCTAGCTATCATTAAATAAACTTGAAGTTGTGCATTTGGTATATCAAGTATTTGCGGATATGCTTCAATATAACTATACAAATTATTCTCTATCACTGTATCAATATTTTTCTCAATATTTTGTGTAGGTCTTGCATATAGTATATTTAATGGCATATCAATATTATTTCTTTCAAATACTTTTTTATTTTTTTCTATGTACTCAGATTTACCTTCAATTAGTAAACTAGGTACTTTTTCTATTTTCTGTTTTTCAAACCCTATTTTAGTAAGACCTTTATATACTTTTTCAATTTCTTTTTCATCTTCTCTTACTAAAATTTGTGAATTATCAGTAATTATTTTTTCAGACAAATTATTTTTTTCAAATATTCCAAATATATTTTCTATTTTAACTTTATCACTTTTTATATATATATCTGGATTATCTTGTATAATTTGTTTATATTCTTTTGGTTTATGCTGTTTTAAAGTATTTGTTACTTCTCTAATAGTCATAGCACTCGAAAAAGCAATTAAACTAGGTTTATTTTCAATTAACTCTCCACCAAATCCTTGATTATTAACTTCTTTTATTACATCTCTTACTTGTTTAGATGATGTTTTATTTAAAACACTAGTATCTTTTTTTAATACATTAATATCTACTTTTTCCTCTTTTAATACATTTATAACCTTTTGTACTTCATCAATATTTTTAATTACAGTAATTGATTGCATATTTGATAAGCTTTTTCTATTTACGTACTCTGTTTTATCATCATCTAAAAATCTTGACATATTATATACTTTTTCTACAAAAACATATGGTGACACATCTAATACTAGATTTATATCTGGATATGATGTAGATAGTTCATTTTTTACTTCAATTAATATTTTAGTATTACCTGATATTAATACTTCTGGGCATGAATAAATTATATATTTGCTCATTTTATTTTGTTCTAAAACATCAATTATTTTATCTATTTTCTTTTGATTAGATAGTATTAATATACTAGGACAAACAGCTATAATATCCAAACTTAATCCATTTATTTTTAATTGATGAATTATATTAGATATTTCATCAATTTTACCTCTTTGCAATATTTCAGGGCAAAATTCTAAAACACTTAGTGGTATATTGTTTTTAATAAGCAAATCTATAATTTCACTAACTTGTCTTAAATTTTTTCTTTTTAATATTGCTGGGCATGATAATATTATTGCATTTGGTAACATATTGTTTTTTAGTACATTTAACATATATGTTAAATTATCTTCTTTTCCTAACTGTATCATTCCAGAATTATTTTCTTTATTATCATTATCTTCTTCATTTATTTCTTCTTGATTATTTTTCTCTTTATCTTCATTTTCTTTATTATTATCTGTATCAGTAGTATTACTTATATTATTTACTTCATTATCATTTTTTTCTTTTTCTTTTATATCATCTATTATTTGTTTTAATTCTTTTGAAGTTGATTTATATAATATTGCTATATTATTTCTAATTAAAGTTTTATATCCCTTGACTTCTTTTAATACATTTAAGTTATCCCTTATAGTTTCATATTTTGCTGCATATAGTATCTTAGCATTTGAAGATGTTCTATCTTCTAATAAATCTATTAACCCTTCCTTTTCAAGTAATGTAATTATTTTATCAATTTCTTCTGTATTAGAATTCACATTATTTCCAATTGATATTATTATATTAACATTTACATATGGACTTCTTTTTTTATTCATTTTTTTTATGTAATTTAATCTTGATTCAAATTCTTCATCATCATAAATATCTATAACATCTAATAGAGAATTAAACTGATTAATATATCTTATATCTAACCCTATTTCTCTTAATACTTCTATTAATCTCATTACTCTGTTTATGACTGTGTCGCTTGGCTCATCACCATATCTTTTTTCAAGATATTCAATTACACCAATACTTACTTTTAGTTCTCTTCTTAAATATTTATAGAAATCCATACGCTACCTCCTTTTTATTATATTATATATTCAAAACCTACTTCTGGATATAATTTTCCATCTATATTAGTATCCTTTTCTTTGGATACTCTTCCACCCATTTTTTCATAAAATTTTCTTGATGGAAGATTATCTCTTAAACACCATATTATAATTTTATCTTTATTTTCTTTTTTCAAATGATTAACTGCATATGTAAACATTTGTGTTCCTATACCACCATATTTACATTCAGGCTTTACATATATAGCAACTATCTCTCCATTATATTCCTTAGAATTATCTGATACTACTTCACCATATCTACAAAATCCTACAATTTCATCATTGGCTTGTGCAACTATAAAGTGGCCTAATTGATAATCATTTTTTCTTCTTTCAATATCTTTTTCTCTACTCATATTATCTAAAAATTCATCATCAATAATTCCTTTATATGCTATTTTCCAAGCGTTTATTCTTATATCAACAACTTGCTTTATATCATCATATTGTATGTTTCGTATTAACAATTCTGTTTTCATACAATACCCCCTTTATTTTATTAAATCAAGGTTACCATTTATAACAATTGGAGAAAAGCCATGTATTTCATCATATAACATTCCTTGTGGAATATCATTATATAAATAGATTTTTTTATTACCCATAGATGCTTCATATAATTCTAAAAATGTTGCTCCACCAATATAGTTTTCATTTCCGTTTTTATCAAAATTTAATGCTAAAACAGCATCCATATTATTAATAACTTCTTTAGACCTTTTATACATTCTAGTTTTAAATTGTGCATGTTCATTTTCACCTAAATCCCAATTTTGTTTTTCTATTAAAGGATTGTCATAGTAATTTGGTAATTCAATTTGATGTCCTTTTTCCTCCAATTGTTTTTTTATAGGTTCAATTTTGCTATAAAACGATTTACTACAAATAATTAATATTTTCACATTAGTTCTCCTTAATATTATTTAATCTTTCTTCAACATTTTTTAACATTTGAATATAGTTTTCTCTTTTTTCTTTTTCTTCATTAATCTTTGCTTCTGGTGCTTTTGATACAAATCCAGGATTTGATAACATTTTATCTACTCTTTCAATTTCTTTTAAGTATTTATCTTTTTCATTATTTAATCTTTCAATCTCTTCATTGATATCTACTAAATCACCTAATGGAATAAATATCTCAATATCTGGTACAGTAATTGATACTGCATTTTTATCAATACCTTGTTTATCCTTTTTAATTTCAAATGTTTCTATATTAACTAATTTTTGTAATATTCCTTTTCCATTATTAATAATATCATCTCTATTGTTTGTTACAAATATTGCTGATATTTTTTTAGATGGTGGAACATTCATATTAACTTTAACATTTCTAACACTTCTTATTATTTCTTTTGTTAATTCAATATCTTTTTCTTCATTTTCAAAATTAAACTTTTCACTATACTCAGGCCATTTTGATATCATTATACTTTCTTCTTTTTTGTTAATTTCTAAAAATATCTTTTCAGTTATAAATGGCATAAATGGATGTAATAATTTTAAAGAATTTTCAAGTACATATCTTAATGTAAATTCAGCTTCTTTTTTAGTATCACAGTTTTGGTCATATAATCTTGATTTAACCATTTCAATATACCAATCACAGAATTCATACCACATAAAATCATATATTTTCTGAAGTCCTATACCCAATTCATAATCATCAATATCTTTTGTAACTTCTGTAATTAATTTATTTAATTTAGATAATATCCATTTATCTTCTAAACATAATTTATTTTCATCATAACTATTATCACTATCAATATCTATATTTGATATAACAAATTTTGAAGCATTCCATATTTTATTTGCAAAATTTTTACTCATATCTAATTTATCCATTGAATATTTAATATCATTAGCAAGTGAAATGTTTAATATAAGTGATAATCTTAATGCATCTGCACCATATTTTTCTATAACTTCAACAGGATCTATACCATTACCTAAACTTTTAGACATTTTTCTTCCTTGTGCATCTCTAACTAATCCATGCATTAAAACATCTGAGAAAGGTATTTCTCCCATATGTTCTATTCCTGAAAATATCATTCTAGCAACCCAGAAAAATATAATATCATATGCTGTAACTAATACATTTGTAGGATAAAAGTATTCTAATTCTTTTGTTTTTTCTGGCCAACCTAATGTTGAAAATGGCCATAATGCTGAGCTAAACCATGTATCTAAAACATCATCATCTTGTTTAAATGTTGTGCCTCCACATTTAGAACATTTATCTGGCATTTGTTTTGAAACTACTATTTCATTACAATCCTGGCAATAATATGCTGGTATTCTATGTCCCCACCATAATTGTCTAGAAATACACCAGTCTCTTATATTTTCCATCCAGTTATAATATGTTTTTTCATGTCTTTGTGGTGTAAATTTTATTTTCCCATTTCTAACAACATCTATTGCAGGTTTTGCAAGTCCTTCCATTTTAACAAACCATTGGTTTGAAATTGCAGGTTCAACATTTTTATGACATCTATAACATGTACCTACATTATGGTTATATTCTTCTATTTTAATTAATGCACCAGTTTCTTTTAGGTCTTTAACTATTTCTTCTCTTGCTTCATATCTATCTAGTCCTTCATATTTACCACCATTTTTGTTTATTTTACCATCATCTGTAAATATTTTTATTATTTCTAAATGATGTTTTTGTCCTATTTCAAAATCATTTGGATCATGTGCAGGTGTTATTTTTAATGCACCAGTTCCAAATTCAATATCAACATATTCATCAGCTATAATTGGTATTTCTCTATTTACAAGTGGCAAAATAACTGTTTTACCAATTAGGTGCTTATATCTGTCATCATTTGGGTTTACTGCTATTGCTGTATCTCCTAACATTGTTTCAGGTCTAGTTGTTGCAATTATTATTTCATCATTACTATCTTTTGCTTTATACTTTATATGCCAAAAATGTCCTGGTTGGTCTACATATTCAACTTCTGCATCTGATAAAGATGTTTTACATGTCGGACACCAGTTAAGCATTCTTTCACCTTTGTATATTAACCCTTTATTATATAAATTTATAAAAACTTGTTCTACTGCATTAGATAATCCATCATCCATTGTAAATCTTTCTTTTGTCCAATCACAAGAACAACCTAATCTTTTTAACTGACTAATTATTGTTCCACCATATTCCTCTGTCCAGTCCCATGCCATTTTCAAGAATTTTTCTCTACCTATATCTTCTTTTTTTAATCCTTCTTTTGCTAGTTTTTCAACTAATTTAAGTTCTGTTGCAATACTTGCATGGTCTGTTCCAGGTACCCATAACGCGTTATATCCTTGCATTCTTTTTGTTCTAATCAAAATATCTTGTAATGTATTTACAAGTGCGTGACCAATATGTAATTTTGATGTTACATTTGGTGGTGGTATAACTATTGTATATGGTGTTTTAGTTTCATCAACCTCTGCCTTAAAATATCCTTTTTCATTCCAATTTTTATATAATTCTTCTTCAAAGTCCAATGGATTATATGTTTTTTCCATAATAAATTCCCCCTTAACTAATATTAATCATATTAAAATACACTAAAATTAGTCCGATGACGCCGTACAACCACGCCGATAATCTTCATTCCTATTGTTGCGTTATTTATATCACCTTTTGGAAAGGTTTTTTTAACAAATTTTCTTGCAGAAAATATCATATTTACTCCTAATAGTAAAATGGTAAATCCTAATATTAATAAAATATACTGTAATTTCACTTTAATCTCTCCTAACTAAAATTTTACCAATAAAGTATATCACAAAATACAATATTTTCAAACATTATATACAAATTTTTTTATATCAATTTCAAATAATTAATCTATTTTATGTTTTTTAAAAATTAAACATAAAAAAAGAGGTGATTTCTCACCTCCCCGAAAACCTAACTAATAACAGTCTTGACTTCCGTAATAGTATTAAAGTCAATTGTGTCATCAATTAAATCTTCTACCCAAGAATACTGATGTGTCGCAAGCATTACGAAACGCTGTTTGTCTGAGTTACAATAATCTTTTATGAATTTAACTATTTTAACTCCTGTTTCTCTATCAACGTTTCCAATTGGCTCATCAAATAGAAGTAAATCAACAGATTCATCTAATTGATAAAGCACCCTTGCCAGCAGTACCCTTTGGTCTAAACCAGTACTCAAATCAGTTTTATACGAATTTTTTAAATAACTAATTAAGTCCTGATTGCTTGTATTTGCCTTCATTGAAAAATTTTCGTAAAGACAAACACCTTTTAAAATATCAACTAACTTTTCTTCATCCTCCTCTGTTGCTAGTGTAATTTCATCGTAGAGGCTTTTTGTACCTAATCTAGCCTCTTTGAAATACTTTATGGCAGAAATGTTATACCCAATATCTCCTATTTCTCCAACAAGTAAATCTATTAATGTCGACTTTCCTGCACCACTTTTACCATTAAGAAGAGTTAAGTTACCTTTTTTAATAGTAATTTCTTTGCTATTTTCTAAAGAAAAATTCGAGTATTTATGCTCAAACTTACTGATAACTAATGTGTCATCTTTTATTTCCTTTAATCTTTTCTCCACTTCATCATTGTATTCATTCATAATAAGTGAAAAGTTTACATACTTCTCATCTAATTCTATCTTTGACTTTACCAAATTAGAAAATAATTTTATGAATGAACTAACACTTGATAACACTCTACTATATATAGTAGAAATTGCAACTATGGACAAAAACTCGCCTGGTGTAAATTGACCAATACCTTTCTCAAAAAATGAAATTAATACCACTGCTATGATACTAATTGATAGCATCATAGATTCAATAAAATTATTTTTTGAGTGTGCCTTAAAGAACTTAAAATTGATAATTAGAAAACGCTTATTTGAGCTACAGAAATTTTCAGCCATATAATTTTGATGTACATTGTTTATAGGTTCAATTTGCAATAAATCTTGTGTCGCATTGTTCAAAATAGTTCTTTCATTTTCCCTTTCTTTAGAGGTTTTACTAGCCTTTTTACAATTATCGTATGATAGCATTATAGTCATTAAAACACAAATGACAATAACAATAAATAGCAATGAAGAATTTTCTACTTTACTAATTGATACTTTCATTAAGCCAATAAAAGATATACAAAATACAATTGCATTAATAATAAAATTTAAAATTCCAATTATCATTTTGTAGTAATCCTCCAAATAGACTTTTAGCACATTAAGTATATTTGCTGTACTAAAAACTATTCCGTCTTTATCCTTTACTTTTCTTCTTGTCTTTGATAAAACTCTTATTGCCTTACTATTAATGTCATTATCTTTTTCAATTCCTGATTTATTTGCTAGTTTTTCAGTTGATAAAGATAAAAAATCAGTAATAACATCCTGAAGTAAATACACTCCAAACAAGATTAGACCCAAAATAACATTTCCTGCATTTATTTGCTCAGTTGCTCCATTTAGCAAAAAAACAAACAACTGCCTAACTAATGATGATAAACCTCCTAATACTAATAAAATAAGTTGATACTTTTTTAACTCTCTTGACATTTTCAAAACGTCATCTTTGCCGGCCGAGAAAAACTTTCTCATTTAAATGCCTCCTTTAAAATTATTTGTTTACATAATTATTGTATCATTTATTTATAGCTTTTGCAATTATATGGTCACTATTTTAGTATAAGTAGTCAAAAAAAATAGACAAAAGTACAAATCATACTTTCATCTATTTGATATTATTATATATTCACCTAGTTATTAGTAAAAAGATTATCTTCTAATAAAAAATCAATAATATTTTTATGAATAATCCCATTTTGGCTATAATTTATTTTAT
This sequence comes from uncultured Eubacteriales bacterium, assembly GCA_964520895.1. Taxonomy (GTDB): domain Bacteria; phylum Bacillota; class Clostridia; order TANB77; family SIG350; genus SIG350. The sequence goes on from CAZFOR010000023.1 coordinate 11,134, forward strand.
CCATTGTTATAACATATTTAGGATAATTATCATCTATTCCGCTTGTATGCTCCAAACTCTCTTTTAATTACATCATCACTAGATAAGTAATCTGCAACTTGTATATATATCCTTTCACCAAAATTATCTATTATAAAATCTATTTCTCCTTTATCTGTCTTACCTATATATACTTCATATCCTCTAGCTATTAATTCATTATATACTATATTTTCTAATCTTCCTCCTGTTTTTTTCTCAACTGGAGATTTTTTTAATTGTAACAAACCTAAATCTGTTAAATAATATTTTTCTAATGTAGCCATTACATTCTTTCCACGTATATCATATCTATTTACTTTATTTATGATAAGAGAATTATTTATATATCCAATATAATTTAAAATTGTATCTGCAGTAGTTGATATTTTTTCACTTTTTAAATATTTTGTTATTGAATTAGCAGAAATAACACCACCTATATTTTCCATAATAAACTGTATTATTCTATTTAAAAGGTTTATATCTTTTATTTTACTTCTTTCAACTATATCAACTAAGATTATTGTATTATATAAATCTTTTAAGTATAATTTTCTTTCTTGATTACTTTGTGTATTAAATATTTGTGGCATTCCACCCCACTGAATATATTCTAAAAACTCCTTATCTTTATCTAACAATTCCCCTTTTTCTTTTTCTAATTCTAAAAACTCCTTAAAAGTAAATGGCATCATTTTAATACTAATATATCTGCCAGATAAATGTGTTGCAAGTTCTCCTGATAATAATTTACTATTAGAACCAGTAATAAATATACTTGCATTTAATGTAGCCCTAAATGAATTTACTACTTTTTCAAATTCATTTACATTTTGTATTTCATCAAAAAATAAATAGTATTTTTTTTCATCTTTTATAAGTGATTTAATGTAACTATGAAATTTCTTTGGCTCAGTATAATCTATATAATCATAATCTTCAAAATTGATATAAATTATATGACTATCTTGTATTCCTTTCTCTTTTAATTCATTAATTATTTGATTTAATAAAACTGATTTTCCTGAACGCCTTACTCCTACGATTACTTTAATTAACTCACTATCAAAAAACGGTCTTATTTTACTTAAATACATTTCTCTCTTAATCATACTATTCAGCTCCTTTAATATATAATAACATATATTATATATTATGTCAAACTTTTTCCATTTATACTCGAAAAATTTTTGGTTTTTTATTTTTTTTCGAGTTAGTAAATATTTCGTGTGTAAAAAATAGACAAAAGTATAAATCATACTTTCATCTATTTGATATTATTATATCCATATTTAGCCTATCTATGCATCGTATATTTCTTTTTTAATACTTCTAAATAAATATCAGGTACTAAGTTTTCATTATTAAAATATGTATCATAATTTTCATTTACAACATAATTTTGTATATAATCATAATATTTAGAAACTAATATTGGTAAAGCTTTTATATCATTACTACTTATATATTTTTTAAGTGCATAAATAATCTCATCTTTTGTTCCAACACATTCAAAAGGTTTTTCTATTTCTAGCCCTATTAATTTTCTAAACTCTAATTCTAATTGTATATCCTCTAACATATTTTTATTAAATATTTCATTTAATTTATCTTTTTGTAAAAATGGTGAAAGTAAAATATATACAAATACACATTTCGGACATTTCCCACACCAAATATTTTGCTTTATACCTGCATTACAACTTCTAAATATATTTAAATATTTATCATATTTTACTAATTGTTTTGTGATTTGATACTCACTAATTGGTCTTAATAAACTAAAATATTTAATTTTATCAGTAAAATATTTACTAGTATAATCATTAAAGTCTTGTTCAAATTCAAAACTTTTTGAATATTGATGGTTTATATTTGTACCTTCAATATTTCCTTCATTACTACTAGATTCATTTGATAAAACAATATATTCTTTACCAAGCAATATTGCTGATAAAAAACTTACAAAAGCTATCATACTAGATATTGGAACATGACCATTTATATATCCTTTTTCATTTAACTCAAATAACTTAGTATCTAAATTTCTATCTACCTCAAATGTATCTTTCTCATCAAATCCAGCTACTTTGCATGTATCATATGATGCCTGTCTTTTATGATAAAACATAAACGGAGTGTTTTCATATTGTTTTAATAATTCTAATGTAACAATACTATCTTTTCCACCACCTATTGGTATTAAGTTTCCGTTATATTCATATTTATTAAAATCAATATTATTGAAGCTGCCTTTTAACTCTTTATTTGATATTATTGATATAAAATCATCTATTTCTATATGTTCAAATCCATTTAAATATCTTAATTCACCTAATCCGTTATATATAAGTTTTTGCCACCATTTTGTTTGATAATCATCTAAATATCCACATTCAACATTAAATACCTTGCTACATGTTGTTTTATAGTAACTTATTGCCTCTGCAATTCCTATATTAAAAATACACATCTTAGATATATCTGAATATATATCAACCATAAAACCTTTTTGTATTTTGTTAATATATATTTTATTATTAAATTCAATTTTATTATCCAATGAATATATAAATACTATTTCATATTTATTATCTAACTCGTTAATTATATAGTCTTTATATATAAACTCTTTATATTCACTTCTTAAATTATTAAACTTTTCTAAATTATTTATTTTATCCATAATATATCCTTTCAATTATATATAATATATATTTATTTTCTATTTAATATATTATCACAAAAAAATACTAAAGTACAATAAAAAAGAGAATTTTAATAAAATCAAATTCTCTTTTCAGGTTACTATATTTTTTGTTTAAAATCTTCTAATATTTTTTTTTCTATTCTACTAACTTGTACTTGAGATATTCCTAGAATCTTGCTTATCTCAGTTTGAGTTTTCTGCCTATAATATCTAAGCAATATTATTTGTTTATCTCTATCATTCAAATTATTTATCATATTTTTAACTAAAATAGTATTTGTAGACACTTCTTGTTCATCAATATTTGTTGATAACATATCTAAAACAGTATTATTATCCTCATCATTACCTATTGTATTTTCAATATATTCAGGCTTATAGTTGCATTCCATAGCTTCTATTATATCATCAATAGGAACTTCTAATTGTTTTGATAATTCACTAATTGTAATTTCTTTACCATATTGATTCAAATACCTTTGTTTACAATCATATATTTTATAACTTAATTCTTTTATACTTCTACTGACTTTAATAATTCCGTCATCTCGTATAAACCTTTTTATTTCTCCCATTATAACTGGAACTAAATAGGTTGATAATTTAGTATTAAAATCAAAATTAAAATTTCTTATACCTTTTATAAACCCTTCACAACCTATTTGAAACAAATCTTCTTTTTCATAATCTCTATTACTAAATTTTTTTACTATATTCCATACTAATTTTATATTTTCATCTAATAGTTTTGACATTGCTTCTTTATTTCCATTTTGTGCTTTTAGAATAGTCAATCTTAAATCTCTAGTCATGCCAAAATCTCCTCTTTTGTAAAATTTATTTAATTAAATATGTATTACTCTTTTTGTGATATTTTCTTTTTCATAATTACTTTTGTACCTAGTTTTAAATTAGATTCAATTTCTAATTCATCCATAAAGCTCTCCATTATTGTAAATCCCATACCAGATCTTTCTAAGTCAGGTTTTGATGTGTATAATGCTTGTCTTGCTAAATTAATATTTTCAATTCCTTTACCTTTATCTGATATTTCAATTTCAATTGTTTTATCAATTATTTTACATACAATAGTTATAACACCTTCCATGTTTTCATATCCATGTATTATTGAGTTTGTTACAGCTTCTGATACAGCAGTTTTTATATCAGCCATTTGATCAATAGTAGGATCTAATTGTGCTGCAAATGCTGAAACTGCAATTCTTGCAAATGATTCATTATTTGATTTACTTAAAAATTCTAGTTTCATTATATTTTCCATTTTTACCCCCTTACACTGCTTAATATTGCATCATCTTCGTTTTGATATAAATCAATAATCTTAAATATACCTGACATTTCAAATATTCTTTTAACATTATCATTAACATTTATCAAACATAACTTACCATTGTTTCTAATTATATTTTTATATCTCCCGAAGTATCATTCCTATTCCTGAACTATCCATAAATTCCACTTGTTGTAAATCAAAGATTAATTTCTTAGGTTTGTATTTATTAATTTCAAAATCACTCCTTCTTTTAATATACTCACAACTATGATGATCAATGTCATCTAACAACTTAATTATAATTATATTACTAGCCTTGTCCATTTTTATTTCCATGCTTTTCCCCCTCTCTCATACATACTAAATACAATCTTTCTATATCTATTCCTTCATAGAAAAATGTTATATTTTGTAATAAATATGACATAATATGATAAATAATTATGTCATTCAAGATATTTCTATTTGGTTCCACAAAACTGATAATTATGGTACTTTATATTTAAATTTAAAAAATATTTAAGAAAATTAAATCAATTTTATATTAAAACTTGTATTTATTTTTTATTTATGCTAAAATAGTATGGCAATGTTAAAAAAAACTAAGGAGGTGCTATTATGGCAAAATGTGAAGTATGTGGAAAAGGTAAAGTGTTTTTTAAACAAGTAAGTCATTCACATAAAATATCAAGCAAAGCTTGGAAACCAAATTTAAGAACTGTTAAAACTTTAGTAAATGGAGAAAACAAAAAAATAACTATGTGTGCTAAATGTTTAAGAACAAGTAAATTACAAAAAAACTAATAAAATTTACACCTTAATTGGTGTTTTTTTTATTTATATTGAAAGACACAAAAAAACAGAAGATAAATTCTCTTAAAATCTTCTGTTTTTTATTGTTATATTAAATTAATTTCTACATCAATAGTAGTTCCTACACCTATTTCTGATGCAATATTTAATGTATCACTATTATCTTGTATAACACTAAGACCTCTTCCAAGCCCATATCCCTTTTCTTTCATTTCATTATTTGCAGTTGTAAATCCTTCTTCAAAAGCAAGTCCTATATTTTCAATTCCAGGTCCTTTGTCTCTAAATCTTGCTTTTAATATATTATCATATATATTAATTTCTATTTCACCTGAATCTGCATAAAGTTTAATATTTTTTTCAGCTTCATATACTACTTTTTCAATTTTTTCTAATACATCTGTTTTAATATTATATTCTTTAATATTATCCATTAGGTCTTTTGTTATATCTCCAATTTTTGTATCTTTTGTTATTTGCTTATATATGTAAATCTTATCCATAACCATCCTTTCAATATATATTTTATTCATGTATATGTATTATATCACTTTTTTAAAAAAATGTATAGACATATTTTTTTTGCTATGCTATACTGTTTCAGAAAGGAGTGGTAAAAAATGTTTTCAAAAAATATTAGAACCATTTATTTGTACTTAATATGTCTTATAACTTTATTCATGGTAATTGGAGGATTAATTTCTACAATATATAATGTTACAGAATATATTTTTCCAAACAATTATTATAGAAGTTATGGTTATGACTATATCGATTCAAAAGAATTCGAAAATGAACCAGTATCTGCCCAGGAATATGAAGAATATATTAAAATGCAGGAAATAGATAGACTTAGAGATGAACAAAATAATAAAAGACAAGATTTAAAAAATATAATATATTCTGCTACAATATGTATTGTTGCTCTTCCAGTATATTTATATAACTGGAGAAAAATTGAAAAAGAAAGAACTGAACTAAAAGAAACTGAAAGTGCAGGTGAATAATATGGCATTAATTATATTATCTATCTTCTTATTAATACCTATTATACTTTTAGTTACGATAATATTAATTTCAACTAAAAAATCAACAGAATTATTTGAAAATAAGCTTAGAACTATTTATTGTTATTTAATATTATTGATATGTATAGTAGCTGTAATAGTATCTGTAATATTATTTGTTAATAACTTAACAGAAGTATTAATTCCAGATATTGAAGAAACAAATCCAATATATGAAGGCAACATTGTTAAATCTACAGATAATGATACAAAAATGAACCCATATTATCGTAATTTAATTACATGTGCATTTAGTATATTAATATTTGTACCAGTTGGAATATATCATTCAAAGAAAATCAAGAAATAGATATTATTAAATATTAACCAAAAACAGAAATAGAAAATCTATTTCTGTTTTTGTATTATCTCATTATTATATTTAGCACTGTTTCCTAGTTCATCTTCTATTTGAATTAACCTGTTATATTTTGATACCCTATCTGTTCTACAAGGTGCACCACTTTTTATCTGTCCTACATTTAAGGCAACTGCTAAATCTGCAATAGTTGTATCTTCTGTCTCACCTGACCTATGTGATATAACACATTTATATCCATTTTGCCTTGCATATTCAATTACATCTAAACTTTCTGTTAATGTTCCAATTTGATTTAATTTTATTAATATACTATTAGCAGAATTTTGCTTAATTCCTTTTTTTAATCTTTGTATATTTGTAACAAAAAGGTCATCACCTACTAGTTGTACTCTATTACCTAGTAAACTAGTTAATTTTGTCCAATTATCGAAATCCTCTTCTGACAAACAATCTTCTAATGAAATAATAGGATACTTATGTGACAACTCACTAAAATATTCTATCATCTCATTTGGAGTTTTTAATATATTACTTTTCCAAAAATAGTAATATCCCTCTTTTCCTATTTTTTTTGCTTCTTCATACATTTCAGTTGCAGCAATATCTAGTGCAAACATAAAATCTGTACCTAGTATATATCCTGCCTTTTCAACTGCTTTTGATAAATACTTTAATGCTTGTTCATCATTTTCTAAATTTGGTGCAAAACCTCCCTCATCTCCAACAGAAGTAGTATACCCA
>CAZFOR010000024.1:0-17913 GCA_964520895.1 uncultured Eubacteriales bacterium
CATACCTCCACTATGGACTTTCACCACTTAACTAAACGGCATGCCCGTCGCACTAATTAAGAAAGGGCTTCATAGCCCTTTTTTAATTGACTAAATCTTGATTTAACTACTAAATTATGGTATAATATATATAAGTATTGTATATTTTTTCAGTCTTCGGTCAAACTTTTTAACTGATAAATATTAATTTTAACAATACTAGAAAGGAGTGTCATAATTATGACACAAAAAATAGGAATTGTTTGTTTATGCATCTCTGTGCTGATTGGGATTGGTTTATTTATCCACTCCCTTGCAACATCAGCGGCTTTTCGAAGAAACACTGCCAATGCACTTCGGAAAGTAGGAAAGTTTTTTGGCAAACACTGGGTTGGAACACTTACAATTATTGCCTTCATTGTTGCAATTGTAAACAATGATACAACAGTTGAAATATTCCAATTATTCGGTACCATAGGTATAATGGTCTGTGGAATCGTATTAATGCTATCATCAGTCTTCAAAGTTAAAGGTAGATGGTTGAATTGGCTTTGGAGATGTGGTCTTGCTTCTGTTTGTATAGTAGCATTAGCATCTCTTCTAAACAGACTTCCGTGGTAAGAAGTTTAAAAGGGTTTTGAAAAAAGCCCTTTTTTCTTTGTTTCTTATTTTATTCTATTGATATTATTCTTTTATTTGAATATAATTACTATGGTGATTTTATGTTTAATAAAAATGATTGGAATTTAATATTAGTTAATTCAAATAACGGTTTAAAAAAAGAATATTTTGATAATTTAGAATTAGAAGTTTTACATGATGAATACAAACTTGATAGCAGGATTATCTCAATTACTAACCAAATGCTTTATGCTGCAAAAAACGATGGTTTTGAATTATTACTTTTTTCTGGATATAGAGATATCTTTCGCCAAATAAAAATTTTAAGTGAGCAAATAAATAAATATTTGGATGATGGATATGATATATGTAAAGCTAGAAATTTATCTTTAAGTACAATAGCTATCCCTGGTTTTAGTGAGCATCATACAGGACTTGCAATAGATATTTTTTCTAAAGATAATGAATTATATGACGACAAAGATTTTGAAAAAACTGATGATTTTATTTGGTTAAAAAACAATTCATATAAATATGGATACATCCTTCGTTATCAAAAGGATAAAACAGATATTACAAACATTGCTTTTGAACCTTGGCATTTTAGATATGTTGGTATTGAAGCTGCTACTATAATTTATAACGAAAATTTATGTTTAGAGGAGTTTATAGAAAAATATGCAAAGTAAAATACTTTGCATATTTTTTTACATATTATTTAAAATTGTTTTTAATTCATCTAGCTCGTTATCATTTAATGTAATACCTTTTCCCATTCTTTCATGTTCAGGTGCCCAATCTCTTATATCGTATTTAGGTTTAGCATTATTATAACTAATTAGATTAATCTCTTTTGTCCATCCATTTTCACTTTGTGATAAAATACCTATTTTTTCTACTATCTCATAATTAAAGTCATTTGCCATTACATATACCTTCTTTCATAATAATTTATATTAATATTATATCAAAACAATTTTTTCTTGTAAATAATTGATTTTTTATGTAAACCATGTTATTATATATATATATCAATTATGAAAGGAAGCTATATATGAAATTTTTTAAAAATTTTTTAAAAAAGCGGTACAACGACAATGCTATTTTAGTCAAATTCAACACAAAAAAGAGACTAACACAGAAAGAGGTTGATGGTATTTGTAAAATTGTAAAAGAAACTGATGATATCAGTGATGCTGCAATTCGTATATCTACTTATACTAAATCAACTGTGCCTGTTTCAATCATTAAAACAAAACAGGAAATCATTATTAATATGTAAGAACAAAAACGAAGCAAATTAAATATTTAATTTTGCTTCGTTTTTTGTTGTTTATTTATTTATTCTACCTAAATTGAATATATAATTAGATACTTTTTCTATATTATCAATTAATCCTAGTTTTTCAACATCATAATATGTAATAATATCTGTCCTGGCTATTTCCACACCTTCAATTAAATATATTACTTCACCTACTTTTGTATCTTTTTTAATTGGTGCTTTAATATTCTCATATATATTTTCTTGTTTTTCAATATTTTTATCATCACCTTTTTTTAACAAAATATTTGCATTATCACCATATATTACGTCAATATATTCTTGTTTTCCTTTTTCAACTTTTATATCACCATATAAATCACCTTTTTTACATAATTGTTTTGATGTATAATTTGCAAAACCAATATCTAATAACCTAGATGCCTCATTAAATCTTACTTGTGATGTTGGACCACCCATCACAACAGCTATAAGTGACAAATTATCCCTTGTAGCTGTTGCAGATACATTGTATAGTGCTAGTGAAGTTGAACCTGTTTTTAGGCCTGTTATGCCTTTATATGAGCGAATCAATTTGTTTGTGTTTACTAACTTTGATTTACCATCTCTTAAATAATCCATCCATATAGTTGTATACTCTGTAATTTCAGGATGTTTTGTAATTAACTGTCTAGACATTATTGCAATGTCATTAGCAGTTGTTAAATGTCCATCTTCATCTAATCCATGACAATTTTTAAATGTAGTATTGTTCATTCCTAACTCTTTTGCCTTTTCATTCATTTTATTTACAAACTCAGTTGTTGAACCACACATATATTCAGCAACAGCTACACAGCAATCATTAGCCGAGACCACACATATAGCTTTTAACATTTCTTTTAAAGATAATGTTTCTGTTTCATTAAGCCATATTTGGGAACCACCCATTGATCTAGCATTTTCACTACATGGTATTTGGTCTTCAAGTTTAATTGTTCCTTCATCTACCCCATCCATTATTAGTAGTAATGTCATTATTTTTGTAACACTTGCTGGCCTTAGTTTTTCATTTGAATTATGCTGTAATAATATTTGCCCAGTATTTGCTTCCATCAATATTGCTGATTTTGATTCTAAGTTAATCATATTTTTACTAACCTGTGTATTACAATTATCTGTATTATCCTTCCAAACTGGTATGTTATACTGTGAATTATCTATTGCAAAACAAAATGTATTACAAATTATTATACAAACTAAAACAATTAATGATATATTTCTTTGCATAAAAAAACCTCCTTGTAAATATTCATATTTCATGTATATTCACAAAAAGGTTATTTATTCTATTATTAATTTATGTTTTTAGAAGCTTCTGCCTCCACCGCCATGACTTCTTCCACTACTACTAAAATGTGTTGATGAACCTCCACCACTTGATCCACTATCTGATGGTGGGTCATATATTTTACTAGTATGTGTAGTAACAAAATTATCTTCTCTTCTAGTTATATTTAAATTTCTTAAATACCACATTGCATTAGTAGCTTTTTTTACTGTTCTATGTTTATTTGCTTTAAATAAAATAAATATAGCTGTAAATATTATTGATGCAAATATGATAAAACCTATTGGAAATTTATCTTCATATGAATCTCCTGTATAAATATAGTCACCATCTTCATCAATATATGTATTCTCATTACTACTTGGTATACCTTTTTTAGCAAGTGCATCTGCTTTATCTAAAAAAACATTTGCACAACCATAATAATCTTGTTTTGATATTTTATCATAGGTATAATCTAATATATTATCAATTCTATTATCATCATATATTCTTTGTCCTTGACCTGTTGTTGAAATCCACATTTCTCTATTATCCATATCTATTAAAAACAACAGACCATCATGTGTTGTACCTGTTCCAAAATAGTTATAGTCATAAAAATCATCTGCATAATCTCTAGCTGATATTTTATTATTATCATTTATTGTGACAATTACTACATCTAAGTTATTTTCTTCAACAAATTTTACTGCTTTGTTATATAGTAATGTTTCTTCTTGGTCAGATAATAAATTTCCAAAATCATATATCTTTTCTTGTTCATTAACTTTTGGTGTTTTTAATATTATTTGTTTATTTGATGAATTTACTGTAATATCATCTGCAATCATTAAATTATCTTCTGTTCTTTTTGTTGTATTAGTTGAGGCAAGACAATTAAGTGAAAATATTATTAAAAACATAATTAAAACTATATTAACTCTAAATATCTTTTTCATATCTTAACCCCCTATCCCTCTGTATATTATAACTATTATTGTTGTTACTATTAATGATACTAATAATGTTAATAATGTTTTTTTAATCAACTTTTTCTTGCATATTGGGATATTACCTACCATTTTCCCTGTTTGTCCATTCATCGCAAATGTATAAATTTTTTCTTTGTATTTAGTATTTAATAACCATACTGGTAACAATACATATTTATGTTCCATATTATTTATATTAATATCTGTACTTTCAACAAATTTTGTTGTATATCCTGTAACAGTTTTATTTAACTCATCTTTTGACGTATTTTCTATTCTAAGTTTTGCTCTACTAAATGCATCTTCATTTGACACATCATAATTTTCAGCTAAAAATCCTGATAAATATGATAAATTAAATTCAGTTAAATCAGTATATCCATAAGGCTCTATTGAATCCATAATATCATCTGCAAATTTTTCTGATCCATCTGCCGGTATATCGTCATAATCAATATTTCCTTCCCTGATAACACTATATGTATCTGTTTTTGTATATCTATAATTACCCATTCTCCATGATTTTATTTTTTCGCCTCTAACTCTTATTGTAGCATCTACATCACATGAATATAGCCAAAACGGAATATATATTCCAGTAATCTCTTGTACATTTTTAGGATTTTCAAAATCTTCTGGTGTAAATATCTTTCCATTTTTAAATTTAATAAATGCATCCATTGCATCTTGTTTAGTAGTTTTAAATGGTAAAATATATTGAGGTTCAAACTTTCCTTTTAATTTGCTTTTAATAATAGCTGGATTTTTGCAATATACACAAAAAGTTGCTGTTGTATTTTCATCAGCTATAATTTGTGCACCACAACTTGGACACTTATATAAATCCATATTTGATTGTTCATTATTTCCAGTTTCTTCTTGTTTAACCTCTTCGTTAGTTGGTTCTTCTTGCTCTTTAGCTAAATCTTGTTCTGTAAATGTTGTATTACAATATTTGCACACCCATAATCCCTTTTTTGGATCAAATGGCAATCCCGCTCCACAAGTAGGGCATTTATGATTTGTTACATTCATATATTATTCTCCTTTTCTTTTTTATTTTTTTCTTCTTTTTTTCTTTTTTTCTTTTTTTATTTTATCATATAATTACAAATTTGTGTACTTTTTTTAAAAATATTGACTTTTTTTAAAAACAATAATATAATTATGTAAATTAAATTAATTCTATTTAATTTTTTTTATGTTTTAAAAGAAAAACAGTCCAACTAATAACTTTTATTAAGGAGGTAAAAACAATGACTACAATTAGACTTGACTTTCTGGCTCCATCTGGTATAGCTGACGAGTGCAATTGGTCAAACATTAACATTGACAGTGAAACATATGATAATCTTTTAACTTATCCTGAAATTGGAGATTTATCTAAATTTTCAATAAAACAAACTACATTTTCGGATAATGTAAGAGATAAATCTAAGTATAATGTTTCACAATATCCGGCTATTGAACTTTCAGGATATTCGAATGATCATTCACTTTTTATTGTTTGGGTAGAACCCGAAAAGGTATGGATTACTTTCGAATGCGAAGATTATTTCAAAGGCGATTATGGTCCTGTTAGCTGTAAATGTCTTAAAGTGGAAAAAATCTACAAAATAAGTGATTCAATGCAAGCTCTTGTAAAAGAATTTTTTCCGGAAATCAGCTGAGAATTTCAAAAGATGTATAGATAATATCTGCTTAAATGGTACAAAAAAAAGAAGTGTTACCACTTCTTTTTTTGTACCATTATTTATTTACTTCAACTTTATCTACTAATAATACAGTAGGAGTAACAGTTACTATCTTTCCACTACTAATAGATACATTATCATTTATCTCTATACTATCAATATTTGATAATTCATTATTTAAGAATATCTGTGTATTTTCAAATATCTTTATTTCAATTACTTTAAATGAATCTCTAATAGTTTCTCCTTCATTTGGTATAACAGTTATAGTATTAACATCTTTTCCAATTACTACTGCTTTAAATGCATCTGTTTGAACTGCATTATCCATTGGTATATTTATTACTTCTGGTTCTTTCTCTTTATTAAATAAACATGCACATATTATTCCTGCTATTATTAATATCAAAACAATTATTAATATGATTATTTTTTTCTTCATATATTACACCTCCTTAAGCACTTATAACTTTTATAATTTTACCACATATGTATACTTTTTTCAAATAAATCTACATAATAAAAGAGTAAATCTAAAAATTTTCTCAGATTTACCCTTTATAATTTATATTTTATGCTCTTGGATGTGCTTTATTATATACATCTTTTAATCTATTTTGTGTCATTGCAGCATATACTTGTGTTGATGTTTTATCAGTATGTCCTAACATTTCTTGTATAACATCTAGTCCAGCACCATTTTCTAACAAATGTACTGCAAATGAATGTCTTAATGTATGTGGTGTAATATCAACATCTATTTTAGCTTGATTTTGATAATATTTAATTATTTTCCAAAAACCTTGTCTTGTTAATCTATTACCATTAACATTAACAAACAATGATGTGTTTTTTTCATCTTTAATAAGGTGTTTTCTAGCTTTTTCAACATATTCGCTAAGTGCTTTTAATGCCAAATTACCTATTGGTATAATTCTTTCTTTGTTATGTGTTCCTTTACATTTTATATAACCAGAAACAAAATCAACATCAGATATATCTAAATTAATCAATTCTGTAACTCTCATACCTGTTGCATATACTAATTCTAACATTGCTTTATCTCTAATACCCTTTAAATCAATTGCTTTTGGTTGTTCTAATAACAACTCTACTTGTGAATTAGATAAGATACTTGGTTCTTTTCTTATTATTTTAGGAACTTCTATATCTTTTGTAGGATCAACACTAATTAATTTTGTTTTATATAAATATTGATAAAAAGATCTTATTGAGGCAATATGCCTAGATATTGTTGAAGCAGACTTCTTATCTTTTTCTAATTTGCTTACATACTCTTTTATATTTTCATTGGTGCTGTTTAAGACAGTCAACTCTCTTTTATTTAAAAAGTTAATATAATCCTTTATATCCCTTTTATATGATTCCAAAGTGTTTTTAGATAAGTCCTTTTCACTTTGAAGAAAATTCAAAAATTTTTGTATTAAATCTTCCATTTCTAACTCCTTTTATTTTGCATCTAAAAGTTGTATCAAGTTCAACTTTTTATCATTAGTACATTAAATTTTAATTTACATAAATAATATATAATTTTGACCAATTTTGCAAGTGTTTTTTTAAAATTTATATGATTTTTATAAATTTATATAAAATATTATTAATTATTATTTGAGTTGGTATCATAAATGATGAAAGTAATATTAGCGTAATTGCTGTTATTACTGAGTTCCCATATATCTTTACTTTAAAATTGTATAAACTCTTATTATGTAATATATTCTTTCCAAATTTAATCCATATTACTGATAAAAATATCAAAAAAAACATAAATATTATACTTGGTAAAAATAGTGATATTATACTATAAATACTACCTTTTACATTTCCTAATAACATTATCAAAATTGATGTACAAAAACCAATTGAAAAACCTTTATATATAAACACACCATATATTAGTGGTGATAACACAACACTGCAACCTAGTATATATACTATTAATACATATACCAATGAATTTTTAATAGTAGAATATATTATACTCATATTATCTAAAACATATTGTCCTTTTAAAACACTAGTATTTGTATCTTTTATATATTCTAGTAATTGTATTTTCATTTCATTACTTAAAGAATTTGCATAAAATATTCCACCTATTGTACCAATCAAAAACATTGCTAGTAATATTATTATTGTATATAAATTCTCATTTATGTATTGTTTTAATAAATAATTTATCTTTTTCATATATACCTCCACTTACATTTAAGTGTATGTACATACTTGTATTTTATGATTGTCTATTTTATTTATTTTTATTTACAGGAAATCTTTCCGTAAATTCCTCCACCACCTGGTGTTATATTTAATTTTCCATTTCTGGCATCATCAATAACATTAGCCATTTTCTCTCCAACTACTGCTTCAATATCATCTACAGTAGCAGTATGTAAAATATTCATTTCAGTTTTAAAATGGTCAATTAATTTTGTTTGCATTTTATTACCAATACCAGGTATAAATTGAAGTGGTGTTTGATAAATATACTTAGGTCTATTTATTGGTGATTTAGTCTCATTTTTATCTTTAATTACTTCTATTCTGTCTAATACACCTACTGTTATATTCCTGCTATCACAATTAGGACAACAAAGTACAGGAATATTTCCTTTTACATTTTCTTCACATTTCTCACAAAAAGTTCTATGATATTTTCCAAGTTTAGGATCCAGTCCATAATTAGCAACAATACCTCTTCCATTTTCATTTTTTAATGCTTTCATTAATTCTTCAAATGATATATTTTCCATTTTTATCTTGTTATATTCTCTAGCTATTTTAGGTAATGAATGAGCATCAGAATTTGTCAAAAATGTTCTTGTTTCTAATTCACTAATTTCATCAGCCAAACTTGTATCACTACTTAGTCCAAGTTCAATACAAAATATTTTATTAAAATCTTCTTTAAATATTTTTTCTAATCTATCTGTACAATTTCCATAAAAACTTTTATGTGGTGTAAAACAATGTGCTGGTATCAAAACACCATTATATTTTTTTACAATACTTAGTAGCTCTTTGGCTCCAATTGTAGCTCTTTGTGAACTTAATGTTATGTTTTTAATATATTTACTCATCTCCAAAGTAAATCCTTTAATATCTTTTAAAAATGGGAAAAAACATAGATTATGTGCACTTCCTACTCTTCCGTCTTCTCTTTTTTCAGATGTTTCAATCTCAGAACCTAAAATCATACACAAACTATCTTTATATATTATTCCACCTTGATTTGTTTCATAAGCATCACCTGTTTGCAAAAACTCATCTATATCTTGTTGTACATATGGTGACCCACAGTCTACTATCCCTACAATGTTTATTCCTTTTCTTTCTACACATTCTTTTGCAATATTCTCAAAATTAAGACTTCTAGCTGCTGTTATTTTAATTGGTTTGTTACTTTTACTTCTACCTATATGCACATGCATATCTAAAAAATATTCATTCATACTTATACCCCTTTTTCTATTATCTATTTTTTTCTATTTCACCTGTTGCAAGTTCATCACACCTGTTATTTAACTCATTATCACTATGTCCTTTAACTTTAACAAATGCGTATTTATGATTATTTAATAATGTAATTAACTCTTTCCATAACTCTACATTTTTAACATCTTTTTTATCAGCTGTTTTCCAGTTATTAGTTTGCCATTTATCTACCCATTTTTTTTCAAAAGCATTTACTACATAAGCACTATCACTATATATAGTTATATTACATGGGTATTTTATTAACTTTAAACTTTCAATTACTGCTAGCATTTCCATTTTATTATTAGTAGTAGATTTATCAAAACCACTAATTTCCCTAACATTATTTTCATATATTAGGACAGCACCCCAACCACCAGGGCCAGGATTTCCTGAACATGCACCATCAGTATATATTTTAATATCTTTCATTTTTCTCACCATACATAATATATCACAAAAAAAAATACAAGGCAACTAATTTACCTTGTATAATTA
This sequence comes from uncultured Eubacteriales bacterium, assembly GCA_964520895.1. GTDB lineage: Bacteria > Bacillota > Clostridia > TANB77 > SIG350 > SIG350. Next base: position 9,880 of record CAZFOR010000024.1, read on the forward strand.
TTTTTTTATGTATTTATCTATATTTCTAGTTTGCTCATTTTTACATCAAATGCTTTTTGGATTTTATCAGAAATCATATCCTCAACTTGATCTTTATCAATACCATTTGTTAAAACTAATTCACTTATTAATATTTGTTTAGCATTACCTAACATTTTTTTCTCTCCTGTAGATAATCCTTTTTCTTTTTGTTTAAAACTTAGTGACCTTACAACATCTGCTATTTCTAAAATATCACCTGTTTTCATTTTATCCATATTATCTTTATATCTTTTTGACCAACTTACTTTTTCATCTTCAAATGGTGTGTCAAAAACTTTAAATGCCTTTTCTACTATATCATTACCTGATAAGCATCTAACACCTACATGTTCTGCATTATCAGTTGGAACCATAACCTTTACATCTCCAATTGGCATTTTCATAATATAATATTTTTTGTTTTCTCCTAATATGTCTTTTTCTTCAATGGATTCAATAGTACCTGCTCCATGTAATGGATAAAATATATTTTCACCTACTTTAAACATTGTATCATCCCCTTCTCTAAAGTATTAATCTATATTAATAGGAAATATTATCTTCCCTATATAAAATCACAATATTATTATACCATATTTTTAGAAATAAAGAAAGGAATTTTTGAAAAAAACATTTTTTATTAATATGTATTATTCATATTTTTACATTAAATGACCTAATTTATGTTTTAATACAATTACCATTTCATTAACAATAGTTTCATTTTTCTTATTATTTATTACATTATCTCTTAGTATTTTTTCTACATCTTTAATATCAACATGTTTAGCTTTATAATTTCCTAGTTTTTCATATTCATCAAAATTAGTATTATCATATCTTACTTCATCATCACTTTGTATAAAATAGTAATATATTTGTGATAATTTATTAATTCCCATATCTTCGAAATTTCTTTTATAATGTTTTATTAAAAAAAACGGCTGCAGTCCTTGCACATTAATTTCTATTCCAGTTTCTTCTTGTACTTCTCTTTTTAAGCCTGTAAGATAATCTTCATTTTCTCGTATATGACCACCAGGGAATTGATATATGCCATCACAATTTGAAATAAGTATTTGATTTTTTGTATTCATTTTTAATAATTTAACTCTTGTTACTATTTTGTCTAATTCATTATCTTTTACATTATCTTCATTATATATTAATTCTTGCATTTTAATCACCTCTCAATTAAATAAATAATCTAGCTATATATGCTAAATATACTACAATTAAAATTGCTCCTTTTTTTCTTCCAATTACATTTTTCTTTCCAACTTTATTTATTAAAAACATATATATAACTATTGATGCTATAAACATTAATAGTCCATTATATTCCATAGTAAATTCAATAGGGTTAATTATTCCACCTATTGCTGGTAATAGACATAAATTATATATGTTAGAGCCTATAACATTACCCATTGCTATATCACTATCTTTTTTAATAGTTGCAACTATTGATGTTATTATTTCTGGTAATGCTGTTCCTACTGCAATTATAGTCATACTAATTATGCTTTGTGTTATATTATACATCTCAGCAATTTCAACTGCACCATCAACTACAAAATCCGCACCAAATTTTAGTCCAATACAACCCAGCACAATATATATTATTATTCCTAATACTGTTACTTTTTTATGATGTATCATATCTTCTTCTATTTCATGTTTTATTCTCTCTTCATTTTCTGGATTTTCTCTTTTTCCTTCTTCTAAAGTAAACATTATATATGCATATGTAGCAATAAATAAAACAATAGCATCAACTCTATTTATTAGTAAACTATGATTTAGTCCAAAATTACCCACAAAACCAACTAATAAAGTTCCTATTAGTATAATAGGTAAATGCACTTTCATTAATCTTTCATCAATTTTAAGTGGCCTACATAAGCTAGCTATTCCTAGTACTAACAACAAATTACATATAGTACTTCCTAATAAGTTCCCCATTATTATATCCGAATTACCAACAATTGCTGATTTAATTGTAATTATAATCTCTGGTAGTGATGTTCCAATACCTACTATTATAATACCAATTAACATTTCAGATATATCAAATTTTTTCGCAATATTTGATGCTCCTTTTACCAAAAGGTCAGCACCATACACAAGCAGGAGGAAACCTATACCTATAAATATTATTTCTTGTATCATATTTTACCCCCTTTCAAATAAATTTCAGTTATGTTATCGTTTTCTAATTTTTTACTTTTTATCTAAAAATAGAAATACATTTATGATATTTTCATTTTATCATAAATGTATTTTTGTGTACACACTATTTTTAAAAATTAACTAGTTAATTTTTTTTGTATTTACTTACCAATAAACAACTGAACATATATATTCCCATATGTTTCGCTTTTTGCAATACCAATTCCTGTATAATTATATCCATTACTTAATATGTTATTCTTATGACCTTCTGAGTTCATCCAGGCTTCAACAGTACCTTTTGCATCAATATATCCTGCAATATTTTCTCCTGCAGTCTTATACTCAACACCATAATTTGCAATCATTTCAAATGGTGTACCTAATTTGTCAGAGGTATGGTCAAAATAGTTATTATCCACCATATCTTGTGCTTTTAATTGAGCAATTTCATTTAGTTTATTATCCATTATTAATTCTTTAACACCCGCATTTTTTCTTTGCTCATTAATTAAATTTAGCACTTCATTTTTATCTTTATATTCCTCTACATTATCTATATACTGTGTATTACAAACACCTATTATATTATTATTTGTTTGAATAATATACCAGTCATTCATTTTTCCAAGTATCTGAACACTATCACCTTGACTTAAACTTCCCACAACATTATATTCTAACCCCGGACCTTGCCTAATATTTAAGTTATTTACATTAACCATACCACTAAACTTAACATCTTCTATATTTTCCATTGAATTTAATACAATAGAAAAACTAAACATAAGTATTAAAACTAAACTAACAGATAAAATAACTATTTTCCTTTTCATATTCCCTCCTATATATTACTAATAATATCTAATGGATCAATATACTGCCCATCTTTAGTAATTTCAAAATGTAAATGTGGGCTATCCTTTATTTCAAACAATGCTGTATCACCTATACCTGATATTACTTGTCCTTTTTCAACAACTTTACCTATATGTGCCATATCAAGTGTAGATAAATTACAATATATTGATTGATACCCTTGTCCATGGTCAATTATTATTGTATAACCATATCTAGGATCTTCTTTTATTTCAACAATTGTACCCGCTTCTATTGCTTTAACAGGCATTGCCTTTTCACCTAATATATCTATTCCAGTATGTGCAACCCATTCTTCTAATGTATTAGAGTACACTAATGTATTCTCAGAAAAATTTTTAATTATATCACCTTCTAGTGGCATTTCAAATTCAAGTTTAACAATTTTTTCTTCTGGTTTTTCCACTTCATTTGTTACTTCCTTTTGTTGACTATTTTCTTCATTATTACTACTTACATTTACATTATTATTTGATTTGCTACTTGTATTATTTTGTGTTTTATTTGTATTATTTACTTTAGGTTTATCTGATTCGATATCTTGTTTTTCTATCGGTTTTGTATTTGTTTCAACATCATTTTGAGTAATATCAATACCATCATTTGGCAATACTTTTGGCACAGCAGTACTTTCGCCTATTGCCATACCTATTGTTACACCACTTAATACAATTATCCCAACTACAATCCAAACATAAAACTTATTTTCATTATATAAACTTACAAGCCAATTTGTTTGTTTTCTTCTTTTCATAAATGCATACCCCCATTAATTAATATATCTATATTATTAACTTGATTTGGTAAAATTATACACATCAATTACTACTTATATCATTTATATTTTTAATTTCTATATTTGTATAATAGTGATTAATTATCTCTTTATAGTTTTTACCTTGTTTTGCAAGTTCATTAGCACCAGTTTGGCTCATACCAACACCATGACCATACCCTAAAACAGAAAACTTAATATTCCCATTATCAATACTTACTTCGAAATTAGTTGATTTTAGTTTAAATAATGTTCGTGCATCAACACCTGACATTTCAATATTACCAATTTTTATTTTAAGTATCCTATTACTATCACTTCTCTCTAGTATTTGTATACAACTACTATTATTAAAATCAATTTCAAAATCTGTATATCTTTGTTTAACTAACTCTTTAAACTCATCAAAGCTATATAAAACTTCTGAGCTATATTGAGTATAATTATTTTCACCAGCAGTTTCTACACTTTTTAAATAATCAATAGGTGTTCCACTCCAAACTAGCTCTACATTTTCAGTTACTCCACCACTATTTGCATGAAAAAAAGCTTTAATAGGTTCATTATTATATGTAATAATAATGTTTTTAGTATCATTAACAGCTTGCTCTATTTTATCCCATAACATATTACTATCTTGGTTACTACTATTCCATTTATCAATTCTATCTTGTTTTGTAATATATGCTTGGCAATCATTTATATCTGTACATATATCACTATTTGGATGTGTAGGATTACCAAATTGTTTATTTACATTTATTTTATTTAATGTATATGTTCTTGCGACAACTGCTTGTGCTTTTAATGCTTCCATTTCATATGATGCAGGCATTTCTGCTGAAATAACACCTTTTATATATTCTTCTAAATTCATTTCTACATTTTCATTTTGTTTATTAAAAAATACATTTACTAATACATCTGTTTGATTAACATTAACCTGATTTTCTTGTTCATTTGTATTATTTTGATTATTCAAATTAACTTGTCTAATTATTAAATTAGGTAAAAGTAAAATAACAAATATTATACCTATGTATATGATTATATATATTCTATTTTTCATCATATTTAGTTATATATTCAGTTATCTTTGTTTTAGAACAAAAAACTACTTAACAATATTTAAATTGATAAGTAGCATAGGTTATTATTTTTTTATATTATTCCAAAATTTATTTCTTATATATTTACTATTTTAAAGTAATGAATCCAAACAAAATGCACTATATAATGGCACACTTTTTATATTGTTTTCAAATCCAAAATTCTTAGCAGAAAACCTTATAGAATATTTAGTTTTATACTTATTAATAAACACATTCAAACTTTTAGATTTTGTATTCAAGCCTGATTTTACTTCTATTGGTATTATATTACCATTCTTATCTTGAACAACAAAATCCAATTCAGCTTTTCCATTAGACTCCCAATAATATGGTTTCAAGCCACAATATATCAAACTACTACATACATAATTTTCAGTTAAAGCACCTTTAAATTTATCTAAATTATCATTTTCTATAAGTATACTATTTGCTGGAATTCCAAATTTAGCACATAACAATCCTACATCAGTCATATATATTTTAAAACTTTCAGAATCAATAAATGCTGAAAGTGGTAAAGTTCCTTCTTTAACTTTAATACAATTAATAATTATTCCAGATGCATTTAACCAATTAATTGCAACTTCATATTCATATGCCCTAGCACCAGATTTAATTAAATTATATTGAAATTTCTTATTTTCTTTTGCAAGTTGAGCTGAGATTATATTATACACTGCCATTATTTTAGTAGTTTCATTTGAATTAGCATATTTCGCCATATCTGCAATATACGAATTATTAATATCTTTTAAAATGGATAAAACAAAATCCATATCTTTTTTATCAATATATTCCATTATTGCTTTTGGCATCCCACCTATTACTAAATATTGTCTAAATAATTCACTTGCCATATTATGTAATGAAAACTCAGCATTATTTTTAAAATTTTCTCTTATCATATTAGCCAATTCTTTTTTATCTAATGCCCATAAAAACTCTTCAAAATCCAATGGATATAATGTCAATAATTTAACTTTACCAACTGGAAACGAATATTTCTTTCTATTTATTGCTATCCCTAGTAAACTTCCTGCTGCTATAATATGATATTTAGGTGCATTTTCACAAAAATATTTAAGAGATGTTAATGCTCTTTCACATGCCTGAATTTCATCAAAAAAGATAAGTGTATCTTCTTCTAATATACTAATTCCTAATCTTACAGAAATCTCTTTTATTATTCTTTCTATATTCAAATCTCTCTCAAATATCTTTACTATATCTTCATTATCTTCAAAATTTATGTATGCAACATTTTTATAGTTTTCTTTTCCAAATGATAAAATCGTATATGTTTTTCCAACTTGTCTTGCACCATACAGTATTAATGGCATTCTATCACTTGATTTTTTCCATTCTAACAATACTTTTGACATTTTTCGTTCCATTTTATGCACCTCCATTACATTTATTGTAACATAACTATCTTGATGAGTCAAGTTAATAAGTAAAATTATAAAAAAAATATACTTATACACTAGTTTTCTCTTTGCAATTATATTTATTTGTTTTATCAATTAAGTTTTAATCTATTATGTTTTATAACAAAAAAATAGAAGTTAATTATCTAACCTCTATTTTACAATTTATTATATTTTTATATCCCATTAATATTCATTTCTGGAGCACCTATATATACATCTCTATTCCCATTAACAGTATGCATTTTAATTATAGTATAATCATTATATTTATATACCATACTTCCACCATCTTTGTACATATCACTTTGAATTAAATTATTTTTATTATCATTATTTGCTTTTGCAATAATACCATCAATTGTTATTTTACCTGATTTTAATGCATCTTCAAGTGGCATTGTTTTATTATCTACTTTAACATTTACCTCATCTAATCCATAATAATATAAATCAAAATCAGAATTGTATTCATATATATCTTTGTTGTTTAATATTTTCTTTTTACTAATACTATTTGACTTAACAACTGATATATCAAAATCTAAATAACCCTGAGTACTAATATCAATAACATCTATTTGAGCTGGATATGTTTCTTGTATAAATCCTGTATATGTAATTAATACCTTCCTACCAACACCATATAGATAATCTTTGTTTTCACCTGTTTTAATATAAAATGCATCAGATGATTTTCTTTCATCTTCATCATCATTTGGTTTAACTGTTATTCCGAGAATCTGTTTCTTGTATGACTGTTGCTATAAAATGATTTGATGATATATTTTCATAATGTTTCATATACTCACAAATTACAATCTCTTCTGGCATTTCAGTAAATTCAATAAACTCACCTGGTATTAATTTAACAACATATCTATCATCTACTTCTGCCTTCACAATATTATATATTTTACCATTATATTCATTTTGAATTATTTTTTGTCTCTCCTCATTACCTGCAAACTCGTCTTTTGAATTATCAATAGTAACAATATACTTATCATCACTAGTATATTCTAAATCTGTTACAATATAGTCACCTTCTATTGTAGCTCTTAAAATTCTAACTGAACTTGGTTTTCTATCTTGTGCATACATATTAGTATTATTAATAAAGTCATTTAATAAATTAATGTTTTTTACTCCATCATTATTAATTACCACGCTAGTTTCATATCTTAAATCATAATCATTACTAATACCTACTGGTGGAGCATAATCATATCCCCATGTACTAAATAAAACTGGTTTATTATTTTCCATTCTATTCATGTCAATTAAATAAAGTATACCAAAAATCAAACAAATTACTAAAACTATTACTAATATTAATATAATTTTCTTTTTCATATTATCACCAATATCCTTTCATATTATTTAGACAATTTTAGTTTTAATTTTTGTTGGTATTTTATAAAAATAAGTAAAAATATTATACTAATAATTAAAAATATCACCCATATACTAAAAAGCACATTGTTTTTTGTATCATACTGTGAGTAATCTATTTGTGGTACTTGCGTACTTGCTTGTACATCACTAGGTAATTCATCTTTGTTTTTATATTCTTCATCTTTATATTGTTCATTTTCTTTATATCCTTCTGTTATACTTGGTATGTATTGTTTTAGTCCATCTCCTG
>CAZFOR010000025.1:0-17094 GCA_964520895.1 uncultured Eubacteriales bacterium
TGATACGTTTAGAGCCTCTGGTGCAGGTGGTCAGCATATTAATAAAACTGATTCTGCAATAAGAATAACATATTTACCAACAGGTTTAGTTGTAGAATGTCAAAATGAAAGATCACAATTGCAAAACAAAGAATCTGCAATGAAAATGTTAAGATCAAAATTGTATGAAAAGAAAGTTGAAGAACAGAATTCTAAACTAGCACAAGATAGGAAAAATCAAGTTGGTAGTGGTGATAGAAGTGAAAAAATAAGGACATATAACTATCCACAAGGAAGAATTACAGATCACAGAATTAATTTGAGCATATATCAAATGGAAGCATTTTTAAATGGGGATTTAGATGAAATGATAGATGCATTAAATGCGCAAGATATGGCAGAAAAATTAAAATCAGGTGAATAATATTAAGAATAATAAAATACCTTTTAGCATAAATTATGTTAGGAGGTTTTTTTATGTTAAAAGTTACTTTATTGGGTTTTGCAGTTGGGTGCTTAGGAACATTATTAGGTGGAATTATTGGACTATTTATAAATACTGATTCTAAAAAAATATATGCCTTTATATTAGAATTCACATCAGGATTAATGATGTCTATTGTTTGTTTTGAGCTTTTACCAGAGGCTATGAATTTATCAAGTATATGGGTATCATTAATTGGATTTTGCTTGGGTATATTAATAATAGTTATTGTTGATTCTATATTAGAAAATAAAAATAAAAACATAAATAATAGTTATTTATTAGGTTTGATGATTGTTGTTAGTATTGCAATACATAACTTTCCAGAGGGATTAGCAATAGGTTCAGGTTATGATGTTTCTGCAACATTTGGGCTTGGATTATTAATAGCAATTGCATTACATGATATTCCAGAAGGTATTAGTATTGTATTACCTATGAAAAAAGATAAAAATGTAAAGAAATATATTTTGCTATTATATCCATTTTTATCAGGAGTACCAACAGGTATAGGTGCATTTATAGGATATTTGTTAGGAGGAATATCAAATGTTGTAATTTCTTTATGTTTAAGTTTAGCAGCAGGTGTAATGACATATGTAGTTATAGGCGATATATTACCAGAATCTAAAAATGAATATAAAGGAAGGTTTTCATCAATAGGTAATATTTTGGGTATGATTATAGGACTTGTAATTACATATATATAAAGGAAATTGACTAAATTTGGAAATTTTTGTGGAATTTTTGTGGAAAATATTGAAAAATACATTAAAATATGATAATATCTATATGTAAGTAAAAATATATAAATAGGAGGTATGAAAAATGAAATCAGTAGGAGTAGTTAGAAAAATTGATGAATTAGGAAGAATAGTTTTACCTATAGAATTAAGAAGAGTTCTTGGTATTGAAGAAAAAGACCCAGTTGAAATATATGTAGAAGATGATAAAGTAATACTACAAAAATATAGTGAAGCATGTCTTTTCTGTGGACAAACTAAAAACGTAAAAAAATTCAAAGGTAAAAATGTTTGTGAAAAATGTATTAAAGATATTGCAAAAAAATAATAAACAAAGAAGAAAAGGAATAGTTTAGCTATTTCTTTTCTTCTATATTAGTCTTTAATTAAAAAATTATATATATCATTTTTTGATAAATTATATTTTTGTGACAATTGTTTAGATATATTTTTTAAGCTAATATTGTCTTTTGTTAATTTAACATAATCTTTTTTTAGCAATTCTTGTGTTTCTGAATTAGTTATATCATATTGTTTTTTTTCTTCTTTTATGTTTTCAATAATTAAAACATATTCTCCTTTAGGTGGATTTTGTGAATAATAGTTTATAGCATCTTGAATATTTGTTCTAAAATGTGATTCATGTATTTTAGTTATTTCTTTACTTATACATATTTTATTGTTTCCTAAAATATTATATAAATCAGTTAATGTGTTTAATAACTTATGTGGTGCCTCATATAATATAATTAAATCTGTATTACAATTCTTTAATTTCTCTAATTGTATTTTTCTATTTTTTTTGTTAATATCTAAAAAACCGAAAAAAGAAAAGTTATTTGTACTAAATCCAGATGATATTAAACTTTGCACAAAAGCACAACTTCCTGGAATAGGTACAACACTAATATTTTTACTGATGCATGCCTTTATTATAATATTACCTGGGTCACATATACCAGGAGTACCTGCATCAGAAATTAAAGCAACGTTTTTTCCTTCATTTAGTTCTTGTATAATTTTATCTGTTTTAGATATTTCATTAAATTTATGATAACTAGATAGTGGTTTTGATATTTCATAATGTGATAGAAGTTTTAAACTATGCCTAGTATCTTCACAAATAATTAAATCAACCGTTTTTAAAATATTAATTGCTCTAAATGAAATATCATCTAGATTACCTATTGGTGTTGCAACAATATATAATGTACCCTTTTCCATATTATTAATCCTTTCCATATATTTTGTTTATTTCTTCTGTATAGTTGTTTTCATTATCATATATATATAATGGTTTTTGTATTTTTAAAAATGGTCTTGCAGTTTTAATTCCTTCAATTAAAACTAATACAGGTGGTTCATTTAACCTAGAATGTACAAACTGCATTGTTTTTGGTTCTATGTTGTATTTCCTAAAAAGATATAATATATCTACAAGTCGGTCAGGTCTATGTACCATAAATAATTTACCACTATTATTTAATAAATATGAGCTTTTTGAAATAATATCCTCTAATGAACAATGTATTTCATGTTTAGCTATCTGAATATATTCATTTTCATTTGTAAGTCCAGACCCTTTTTTCTTATATGGTGGATTACATACAATAGTATCAAATGTGCTTGATTTAAAATGTTTTTCTATATTACATATATTATCATTAATTAGCTCTATTAATTCAGATAAATTATTTAGTTTTACATTTTCATTTGCTAAACCAAATAATTCTTTTTGAATTTCAATACCATAAATTTTTTTTTGATTTGTTTTATGTGAAAGAAGTAATGGTAGTATTCCATTACCTGTCCCTATATCTAATACGATACCATTTTCTCTCATTGTTTTACTAAAATGAGAAAGAAGTACAGCATCAACTCCAAAACAAAAGTATTTTTTATTTTGAATTATTTTTAAATTACCAATTCCTAAATCATCAATCCTATTTTCCATAACATCACCTTACAACATATTTTTACATAATATATCATAAGGAGATGATTTTGTGAATAGATTTTCGAAATATTATAAATGTAACTGTAATAATAAGAATAATTATTTTTGTAATATATATAACAGATTATATGGTACAGGATGTGCATTAAATAACATCTCGAAGGTATGTAAAATATCTAAATTAGCATGTATAATAAATTCATTTAATAATTTTAAATGGTAGAATATATTTTATATATTGAAATTAATTTAATAATAATGTATAATATATCATGTTAACATAATATATTTATATGGAGGTAATACTAGTATGTTTTGTACTGTATGGAAAGTTGAAACAATGGATTTGCTTAATATTATATATATGGAAGGCAAATGTAGTGCATCAATACAAGACCATGGCAAAGCTGTTTTGCTAAGAAAAGCAATTGAAATTATTGAAAAGGCACAGAAATTTAATGGAAGATTAATTGAACCAAACAATACTTCAAAATGTGAAAAAAATTCAATATTAGTTATGTTTGAAATAGTTTTTCCTACACGAAATGAATTAGATAATTTTTTAAAAGAACTTCCTAAAAAATAAGAAAGAGGTATATAGTCATACTCAATTATTGAGAAGATTATATACCTTTTTGATTTACTCAAAACTCTTATTTGAAAAAGTTTTAGATAAATCAAATTGACCAAACATTGTATCAGTGCTATTGTTTACAACAAATTTAATATTATTTATTTCTTTTAAATTTGTTATTGTAGTTACAATACTTTGCAATATTAATTTATCCATATTATTGTCTGTATTTTGTTTAATAAAATCATCAGATAATTCAAGTGTTAATGTATCCCCATTTTTATTAACAGATATAATGGTACAACTTATAGGTAGTGGTGTTATAAGATTAGAGTTTTTTGAACTTGTTTTTAATTCATTTAATATTACGTTATATGGATCAGAATTTAATTTTTTAAGTGATATGTTTCTAACTTCTTTTTCAAGTTCTCCATTTTTTGTATTAATCAAATAAATTGGTAAATCACCTATAATATCTTCACTTGGTTTTGTCTGAGATGAACTAACTATTTCTTCGGTATCATCTACAAATGAAATATTAGTATAAATTAAATATCCAATGATAAATAAAATAGCAACAATTAAAACAGTTATAAATATTTTTCTAAACATAATATACCTCCTTGTTGTTACATCATATTCAGACAAACAGTTTTTATGACATAAACATAGTAATATATTAAGTCAGTTGACTTAACAATACAGAAAGTGATTTAGAATCGTCGAGTCAAGAAATAATAGATGCTAAAAAAGTTGAGGATGAAGGGTATGAATTACTATTTTAGTTAAAAGAATAACAATGAAATATTTTTGTTGTTATTCTTTTTTGTATATAAATAATTGTCATAACAAAATATATATTAAATAAAATGTAATATATATTATTGAAAAGGAGTATCTTATGTTTAAAGTAATTTATTTAAGAAAAATAAAATATGTATTATTGTTATTTGTATTATCTACTATTGTTTTTTCTATTAACTATATGTTTATACCAACAACAAATAATAGTGTTGCTAAAAAGATAATAGTATTAGATGCAGGTCATGGTGGAGAAGATGGTGGTGCAAAATCTGAAAGTGGAATAATTGAAAAAGATTTAAATTTATTAATTACAATGAAAGTAAAAGAGATGTTAGAAAGCAATGGATACAAAGTTATATTAACAAGAGATAGTGATATTATGCTTGGTCAATGTGAAGGTACTTTCAAAAAGAAGAAAGTAGCTGACATATATAAAAGGGTTGAAGTTGTAAATAAATCTAATGCTGATATGGTTATATCAATACATATGAATAGTTTTCCAGAAGGAAAGTATAGTGGTTTTCAAACCTTTTATAAAAGAAATTGTGTATATAGCTCAGAAATTGCAAAAAACATACAACAGTGTATGTTAAATGAAACAAATATACAAAATGATAGAGTATCTATGGAAATAAAGGGTGTTAAGTTAATTGAGAGTTCAACTATTCCAGCTATATTAGTTGAATGTGGTTTTCTATCTAATGAAAATGAAGCTAATTTATTAAATACAGAAGAATATCAAAATAAAATAGCAAAAGGAATAGTTGATGGTATAAGTAAGTGGTATGAATAAATTTAATATGATTTGCTAATAATATCAATAATCAAATATGGCAATGTTTTAGTTTTTGATTTAGTATGCAAAAACTTATTAAAAAACTATAGTTTTTGCATACTAAATCAAAAACTTGACAAATAAATAATAATGATTTATAATAAAATTGGTGATGTGAAATGGAATCAAAAACAATATATCGAGAAGAATACATAAAAAAATTAGAAGGATATAGAGATAAAAATATAATAAAGGTTTTAACTGGAATAAGACGTTGTGGAAAATCTACTATTTTAAATGAATTTAAAAAAGAATTAATAAAAAGTGGTGTAAGTGAAAAAAACATTATATCAATAAATTTTGAAGATAATAATAACAAAGAATTATTAGACCAACAAAAGTTACATGATTTTGTTATAAATAAAACAGATAAGAATGTTAAAAACTATATTTTCTTGGATGAAATACAAAATGTAAAAGACTTTGAAAAATGTGTTGATAGCCTTTTTTTAAGAGACTATTTGGACATATATTTGACACGGTTCTAATTCATATATGTTATCAGGAGAATTAGCAACATATCTTACAGGAAGATATATACAGATACATGTTTTACCATTATCTTTTAAGGAATATATAAGCTATTATGGACCAAGTGATGAACTTAAAAAATACAATGAATATATTATGTATGGAGGATTTCCATATTTAATAAATTTAGATAGACCAAATGAAAAAATAGATTATTTAGATAGTATATATAATACTGTAATAATGAAAGATGTTATTAATAGAAAAAAAGTAAATAATGTTTTAATACTTGAAAGTATGTGTAGATTTTTATTTGATAATATTGGCTCAAATATTTCAACAAAAAAAATAAGTGATACACTGATTTCTAGTGGAAGAAAAAACTCGATTCATACAATAGAAGAATATTTAAAAGCACTTTTGGAAAGTTATATATTATATAAAGTTAATAGATTTGATATTAAGGGAAAACAATTGTTAAAAACACAAGAAAAATATTATTTGTCTGATTTAGGATTAAGAACTTATCTATTAGGAAAAAGTTATAACAAGGATTTAGGGCATATTTTAGAAAATGTAATTTTTTTAGAATTAAAGAGAAAAGGATATAGAATTAATGTAGGTAAAAATAATTCAAGTGAGGTTAACTTTATAATTGAAACAGGAGAAGAGTATATATATATACAAGTTGCATTATCTGTTAGAGATGAACAAACATTAAAAAGAGAATTAAAGCCACTTCAAACTATTTCTGATAATTTTAAAAAATATATAATAACATTAGATTATGATATAAATAATTATAATGGTATAAAACAAATAAGCGCAATGGATTTTTTATTAGGTAGAGTGGAACTATAAATTGTAAAAAAATAATGTGTATAGCATACATCTTTTTATGTTAAAAAAATTATATAAAGAGATGTATATTTTTAATATTGAATAAATTACAAGGTTATGATATACTGGAAATAAAGAAGGAGGGATAGTATGTTTAGAAAACTTATTATTACATTAATAATTATTTGTTTGATACCTGAAAGTTTAGTTTTTGCATATGAGTATAAATATGTCAGGGAATATAATAATAATGTAGCGGTTGTTGTTAATGAAGAATCTAAGTGTGGCTTAGTAAATAAAGAAATGAATGAAGTAGTTCCTTGTGTATATGATGAAATATATAATTATGGATTTGCATGTGCAATAGAAAAAGATTCAAAATGGGGAATAATTGATTTAAATAACAATGAAATATTACCATGTATTTATGATGATATGGCTGTATTAGATAGAAATGAAAATGGATATATATTAGTAGTGAAAAATGGTAAAGTAGCAAGTATACTATTAAACAATTTAGATGTTTATGAAGAAAAGATTATGATTGACTGTAAGGAAGTTATTGAATGTAAATATGATTTTTGAAATTTACAGATAATAATAGTATTATAGCTACAAAAGATGGAAAAGATGGAATTATAGATTTATTTGGAAACCAAATAGTACCATTTATCTATGACTATATATATTCATTTTCAGAGGAAAAAGCATGTGTAGAAAAAGATGGAAAAGTAGGATATATTGATTATACAGGAGAAGTTGTTATTCCATTAATTTATGAATATGGGTATGATGATAATGAGTATCATTCATATTCACATGAACTAATTAATAACTTTGGATATGACTATTATGAGGAAGATGGGTACTATCATTATGAACAAGATGGTGTTGTTGAAGAATACGATAAAAGGTGTGGCCATTATTGCTATTATACTCCAAAATTTATTAATGGATATGCTATGGTTAAGAAAGATGGAAAATATGGTTATATAAATTCTAATAATGAACAAGTAATACCATGTATGTATAGTGCATTAGGACCAATGAACGATTATTATACTATAACTGCTTGCTTTAATGATAAATATGGAGTTATAGATATAAATAATAATATAGTAGTTGATTTTGAATATGATTATGTTAGATATGATGAGTATGAAAACAAGATAATTGCTGAAAAGGGTAAAGATATCGATGGATTGGAAAATGAGATATATAAGTTTGAATATGAATATGTGAAAAATGCAATACCAACACCTTCAAAAATATTTGTTGATAATAAACAAATTGAAGTGGAAGCATATAATATAGACGGATATAACTATTTCAAATTAAGAGATATTGCATATTTACTAGATGGTGCTGGTAATAACTTAGAAGTTACTTGGAATGAGAAAGAAGAAAGTATATATTTGACAGATTATAATAGTTATATTGTGGAAGGAAATGAACTTAAGGTATTAAATATAAATAAAGAGAATAAAAAAGTTATTCCTAGTAAACAAAGTGTTTACTATAATAATTATCCTATTGAATTGATTAAATATAATATAGATGGATATAATTATGTTAAATTAAGAGATATACTAAAGTTGCATGATGTAGAGGTTATTTATAATGAAGAAAATACAAACATATATATAAATACACAAAACGGATATCAAATAAAAAACAGAATAAGTATAGAAGAAGCACAAGCAATATTAGATGAAAGCTTTAATTGCGAATCACCATATTTTGTATCATGCTATGAAACTGTATTTTTGGAAGGAAAAAGATATTTTTTGGTACGATTAGAAGAAGATGTTGATTCTTATCTTATAACATTGGACTGGTATTATATGACATTAGATGGTAAATATTTATATATACAAACTTCTATGGATGAAAATAAAATTTTTTATGATAAAACTATATAAGCTAATTGGATTTTAATAAAAAGATACTACAAATTCTAAAATAAGATTTGTAGTATTCTTTTATTTATGTAATATCATAATAATTAGATATGAATAATTTTATGTTATTTGCTAATAATATCCATAGGAGATGATTATGGATAATACGGTAATATTTGAATATGCTAAAAAATTAGGGCTAAATCATGACAATTTAACAACAAAAGGGAAATATGAAGATTTAAGAAAACAAGTAGAAGTTGATATTGACTACATAAAAAAAGTATATGAGATGTTAAACAAGTGTAGTGAATTAGAGATATCAATTCATCCAGCTGGTAATTGGATATTAGATAATTTGTATGTTATACAAAAAGAAGGTATGTCTGTTATAAATAATATGCAAAATGTAGAATATATGGAATTGCCTAAAATTAATAATAATCTTAGAATGTATGTACTTGCAATGGAACTTGTTAAATATACAGATGGTAATATTAACACAAGTAATATAAGGGAAATGTTAGTTGGATATAGTAGTGCAAAATATATATCATTACAAGAACTATGGATATTTCCGTTAATGATAAAAATAGCATTAATTAAATATATAAGGCAATTATCAGAAAAAATATATAATGTTCAAGTACAAAGATATAAAGTTGAAGAAATAATTGAAAGATTAGTAAATCAAATACCTAATAATGAGAAAAAATATACTATCAAATTTAAAAAAGAAGAAGGCATTGATTTAAATATGCCATTTATTGAATATATGGCATATAGATTATCTAAACTAGATGAAAATGGATTAAAATATATTGATGCATTTGATGAACAAATACTAAAACTAGGTATAACAGTTGATGAAGTTGTATCTAGAGAGCATTTTGATATAGTAACAAAACAGATATCTATGTCAAATAGTATTATTAGTTTAAAAGATATAAATAATATAAACTTTTCAAAAGAGTTTGAAACTGTAAGTGAAATAGATGTTATATTATCACAAGAAAAAGCAAATATTTATCAAAATATGAATTTTGAAACATTAGAAATGTATAGAAAAGAAATATATAATCTTTCTAAAAAGACAGGTATATCACAAAAATATATATGTACAAAAATAATAGAATTATGTAATCAAAATCATACAAATAATGAAAATGAAGTAAATGATGATAATATAAAATCACATTCAGGATATTATTTGTTTGGTAATGGAATATATGAATTGTTAGAAAAATTAAAATACTCAAAACAATATATAGATAAAAAGAAAAGGTCAGACAAAAATGAAAAATTAAATAGTTTAGGTATATATATAAGCTGTATTTTTGGTACAAGTATTTTTGTAACATTAGCTATTTCATATAATATATATTTTAAAGTAAACAACATATTAATTTATTTGTTAGCTGTATTAGTTTTAATGATACCAGTTTCACAACTAGTTATAACATTATTAAATAAATTAATTTTAAAATGTGTTAAACCTAAAAAACTACCATGTATGGATTTTGAAAAAAATGTACCAGAGAATTGTAAAACATTTGTAATAATTCCAACATTACTTACATCAACAAAAAGAGTAAAAGAATTAATTGATAGTTTAGAAATGTATTATTTAACAAATAAACAGGATAATATTTTTTTCGCTTTATTAGGTGATACAACTGAAATTGATACTAAACATATTGAGTTAGATGATGAAATTATTGAAACTGGAAATAGAGAAATAGAAAGCTTAAATATAAAATATAATTTTGAAATACCTAAATTCTATTTTATATACAGAGATAGGGTATATAATGAAAAACAAGGTAAATATTTAGGATGGGAGAGAAAAAGAGGGTTAATAAAACAATTTAATAGATATTTAATATATGGAGAAAATGGTCAGTTTAATACAAACAATATAGATAAAGAAAAAATTGGAGATATTAAATATGTATTAACAATAGATGCAGATACACAAGTTGGAATAAATACTATTTCATCTTTAATTGGAATTATGGCACATCCACTTAATAAACCAGTACTAAATAATGATAAAACTGCTGTAATAAAAGGTTATGGAATATTGCAACCTAGAATATCTACACATATTGAGTGTGCAACTAAATCAAAGTTTGCTGAAATATATGCAGGATATGGTGGAATTGATATGTATACAAATGCTGTATCAGATATATATCAAGATATATGGAATGAAGGTATTTTTACAGGTAAAGGTATTTATGGCCTTAAAGTGTTTAGTGATATTTTAGATAATCAAATACCAGAAAACACTGTGCTTAGCCATGATTTGTTAGAGGGAAGTTATCTTAGATGTGGACTAGTTACAAATGTAGAATTTATTGATGGATATCCTTCAAGATATAACAGTTATATAGTAAGGCAAAACAGATGGTTAAGAGGGGATATACAAATATGTAGATGGATATGTGATAAGATAAAAAACGCAAGTGGGAGAGTAAAAGAGATTAATCCATTAAATAAGTTATCTAGATGGAAGATAATAGATAATTTAAGAAGAGGATTATTAGATATATCAATATTTGTTTTTTTAGTTTTAGGGCTAAGTATCTTTAATATTAAATGGTATATAGTATTAGGGTTTATACTATTAATTGAGTTATTACCAAGTATATTAGATAAGGTATTTAATATAAATAGCATATTTGTACAAAAAAACAATTATATAAAAATGATGGGTGGTTTTGAAAGAGCAATATATATGGCTATATTAGACATTCTATTTTTACCATATAAAGCAATGACTAATATTGATACATTTATACGAACAATATATAGAATGAAAATATCTAAAAAATATTTATTAGAATGGATGACAGCTGAGCAAGCTGAAAAGACATTAGGTAAAGATTTAAAGACATATATTGGACAAATGTATATTTCAACACTTATAGGGATTATTTTAATTTTTATGACATATTTGTATAGTAGCTATACTGCCAATATATATTTTGCGTTTATACTAAGTATTTGTTTTACAATTAGTCCTGTAATTGCATGGTATATAAGTAAAGAAAATACTGAAAAACAAGTATTAGATAATAAAGAAAAACAATTTCTATATAATGTTGCAAAAGATACTTGGGAGTATTTTAACACATATATATCAGAAGAAAACAATTATTTAATACCAGATAACTATCAAGAAAATAGAAAAGATTATGTTGTAGATAGGACATCTTCAACAAATATTGGTTTATCATTTACAGCAATAATTACTGCATATGATTTGGGTATAATTGATAAACAAAGTGCAAAATTAAAAATAGTAAATATTTTAAATACAATAGATATGTTAGAAAAATATAAAGGTAATTTATATAATTGGTATAATATAAAAACTCTGCAACCTTTAAATTACAATATATCATCTGTTGATAATGGAAATTATATAGCATATTTATATGTTTTAAAAACATTTTGTGGAAGTGAATTAAATGATACTATACTTGCAAATAGAGTACAGCAAAATATAGACAATCTTGATTTTAGTATATTATATGACTATAATAAACAGCTTTTTTCAATAGAATATAATGCAAAAACAAATGAATTATCTAAATCATATTATGACCTTTTAGCTTCTGAGTCTAGAATATTAAGTTATGTAGCTATTGCAAAAGGTGATATACCATATAAAAACTGGTATAGTTTATCTAGAAATTTAACAAAAAAGAATGGATATAAAGGACTTCTTTCATGGACAGGTACTAGTTTCGAGTATTTTATGCCATATGGGTTAATTAATTTATATAAATATAGTTTGTTAGATGAAACATATAAATTTGTAACAGTTAATCAAATGAAATATGTTGAGAAAAAGAAAATACCTTGGGGAATATCAGAAAGTGCGTTTAATTTATATGACACAGAATATAATTATCAGTATAAAGCAATGGGGATACCAGGCCTTGGATTAAAAAGAGGTTTAAAAAAAGATTTAGTAATCTCTCCATATTCTAGTATAATGATTTTACCTAAATATCCAAAAAAGGTATTAAAAAACATGTATGATTTAATTAAAATAGGAGCATATGGTAAATTTGGATATTATGAAAGCATAGATTATACAAAACAAAGGTTAGAAAATGGAAAAAAATCAATTGTAAAAACATTTATGGCACATCATCAAGGATTAATTTTAATTGCTATAAATAATATGTTAAATAATAATATTATACAAAAAAGATTTTTTGAAAATCTAGAAATAAAATCATATGATATTTTGTTACAAGAAAAAACAATCCAAAACAATATTATAACTAATAAACTAAATAGTGGTATTTATGAAGAAAAGATAGTTAAAGATATAGATTATGATATTTATGAAAACATAATAGATAATCAAAACAATAAAAATGATATACAGTATAATGTAGTATCAAACAAGAATTATTTAAAAGTAATAAATTCAAAGGGGCAAGGATATAGTAAATTTAATAATATTTATATAAACAGGTATGATAAAAATGATAAAATAGGTGGACTTAAAATAATAATAAAAAACAGGAAAACTGATGAAATAATTGACTGTATGGACAATGCATTAGTTACATTTACAGGGTATAATAATAAATTTGAAAAAGATGTAAATGGTATTAGTATTGAAGTAGATAATAGTTTGATACAAGAAAATTTGGGTGAAATAACTAGTTTGAAAATACGAAATAATACTGATAGTGAACAGATATTTGATGTTTTTTTCTATGTTGAACCAATATTAACTGATATTAATAGCTATATTTCACATAGAGCATATAGTAATATGTTTCTGAAATTTGAGCAAATACAAGATAGTATTGTAATTCACAGAAGGAAGAAGCAATTACAAGAGCCTAATATATTTATTTGTAATAAGATTATATGTCAAAGTGAGGGTAGTAAAAATCAAACGGATAATAATAACCAAAACATAGGTAAAACGGAGTTTGAGCTAGATAGATATAAATTTATTGGAAGAAACAAAGATATATTTTCATCTAATGCTATAAAGAAGGATATACCTTTTTCAAATGAGATAACACCTACAATTGAGCCTATAATTGCATATAAGACAAGTGTAAAACTTAATAAAATGGATAGTGCTAAATGTGTATATATACAAGGTATTGCAGATAATATTGATACAATTAAAAATATCATTAATTCATTTAATAGTATAGAAGATGTAAATAGAAATTTAAATTTAGCATATAACAAATCTATTATTGAAAATAGATTCTATAAATATAATAGTAGTGATATAAAAGTTTATCAAAATATAATTAAGTATATTATATCAAATAACAGATATATAACATATGAGGATAATATTGATTTAAGACAAGAAAATTTATGGCAGTTTGGAATATCAGGTGATAATCATATTTTATCAATTACTATTAATAGGAAAATTGAAGCGATATTTATAAAAGAAATGTTAGAGGCATATAAATATATTGTAAATAAAGGAATTGTTTGTGATTTAATAATAATTGTTAATTCATGTGATAGTTATATAAAGGAAATAATTGATGAGATAAATATGTATATAACTATATTATCAATTGGGTATATGATTAATAATGGGATATATATATTAAATAAAAATGATGTTAAAGATAATGTGCTTATGTTAATTAACATATTAAGTGCAATTAGTTTTAATACTAAAAATGGTAGTATTGAAAATCAATTAAATATTTTAAATAGACAGCTAGAAGATAGTATAGATGTTAATAATAAACAAGTATATGGTAAAAACACATATGGAGATATAAGTATAGATACAAATAATTTACTATACTATAATGAAATAGGTGGGTTTAGTAATAATGGTAAGGAATATAAAATAATATTACAAAACGGATATACAACACCTGTGCAGTGGTCAAATGTTCTTGCTAATAAAGAGTTTGGCACAATTACTAATGAAAATGGTGGTGGATTTACTTGGAGTAATAATAGTAGCCAAAATAAGATTACTAAATGGGAAAATGATCAAGTTATAGATAAACCAAGTGAATATGTGCAAGTAAAGTTAAATGATAAAGTTTGGCTAACAACATATAGTGGAGAAAGTGTGGATAATGGGAAATATATTTCAACATATGGTAAAGGATATACTGTATATGAAAGTAATATTAATGATGTGTATATTAACCAAACTGTTTTTGTGCCATTAAATGATAAAGTTAAAGTATGCGTATGTGATATTAAAAATAATAGCAATAGTGAGATTAACTTAGATATTTCATATAATGCAAATATATTATTAGGGAATGAAGTAGAGAAAAAGATATATTATGTAGAAAAAAACAATGATGAAAATTGTATTATTATAAAAAATAAGTACAATAATTATAACAGTCAACAGGCCGTATATTTAACAAGTTTTTGTGAATGTGTGGAAGAAACTGTGGATAACTATGAGGATAATATGGATAACCCAGAATATCCCTATGTACGAACATCCGTAAAGGTTTGTTTGGGTAAACTCGAACAGAAAAAAGTGGTTTTTTTATTAGGTGAGGATACTAATCCACAGAAAATGAAAGAGGTTATAAATAGATATAAAAATATACAGAATGTGCAAATTGAAAAAGAAAAGGTAGAAAAATATTGGGATAATTTGTTAGGTACAATTAGAATAAAAACTCCAATAGAATCTATGAATATTTTAATGAATGAGTGGTTATTGTATCAGACGATATCAAGTAGAATAAATGCGAGAAGCGGATATTATCAGGTAAGTGGTGCATATGGGTTTAGAGATCAACTTCAAGACATGTTATCTGTTATGTATGTGGATGAAAATGCAGCAAGGCAGCAGATTATATATCATGCTAGTCATCAATATATTGAAGGTGATGTAATGCATTGGTGGCATGATGCACAAAATAACGGGATTAGGTCTAGATATTGTGATGATTTGTTATGGCTTGCATATATTACTTTTGAGTATATAAAAATCACAGGTGATATAGATATTTTGGATGAAGATATACCATATATCCAAAGTAATCTATTACAGGAAAATGAAAAAGAAAGATATGAAGTTCCACAAATAAGTGATATAAGTGAAAGTTTATACTTTCATATTATAAGGGCTATTGATAAATCTATTAATTTTGAAAAAAATAATTTGCCAAGTATTGGGTCGGGTGATTGGAGTGATGGATTAAACAATGTAT
This sequence comes from uncultured Eubacteriales bacterium, assembly GCA_964520895.1. Classification (GTDB taxonomy): domain Bacteria; phylum Bacillota; class Clostridia; order TANB77; family SIG350; genus SIG350. Next base: position 15,800 of record CAZFOR010000025.1, read on the forward strand.
ATGGACAAAGTGTATGGTTAGGTTTCTTTATTTATGATATTTTAAAAAAGGTGCTACCTTTTGTTCACAAAAAAGATATTAATAAATATGAAGTGTATAAACAAAAAATTGAACAGTTAGAAAATGGGTTAGAAAATTCATGGGATGGTAAATGGTATAAAAGGGCATTTTATAAAGATGGAAGTGTTATAGGAAGTAATGAACAAGATGAATGTAAAATTGATTCTATTGCACAGTCATGGGCAGTTATATCAAATGTAAATAACCAAAACTATAAACAAGTTGCAATGGAAAGTGTAGATAATTTATTAGTTGATAGGGATAATAAATTAATAAAGTTGTTTACACCAAGTTTTGATAAAACATTATTTGAACCAGGATATATTAAGGCATATATGCCTGGTATTAGAGAAAATGGTGGTCAATATACTCATGCTGCTATTTGGAATATGATGGCAAATGCTATTTTAGGAAATGGTAATTTAGCAGAAGAGTATTTTAGAATATTAAATCCAATAGAACATGCACGAACTAATGAGGCATGTAGAAAATACAAGGTTGAGCCATATGTTATATCAGCAGATATATACAGTGCAAGTAAGCTTGAAGGTAGAGGTGGTTGGAGCTGGTATACTGGAGCAGCCAGTTGGATGTATAAAGTTGGGTTGGAATATATATTAGGGTTTAAGAAAAAAGGTAATATTTTAGAAATTAAACCTTGTATAAATAAAGAGTGGGGAAAATATGAGATATGGTATAAATACATTGATACTAACTATCATATTTCAGTTGAAAATAAAGATAAACAACAAACAGGTGTAAAGAATATGTATTTGGATAATGAAAAAGTAGAAAAAATTGAACTTAAAAATGATAATATAAATCATGAGATATTAGTTATTATGTAATAAAGAATATTTAGTAAAAAGTATAATACAATTAATAGTAATACAAGGTATGGTGGTTATATGCTATCTAAATTAAGTCCTGCTGAAATGACGGCACTTGCAGCAGCTATAAGTTTGAGTATATTAAATACATTAGATAATAATGAGGCAAATGCGCTTAATAATTTATTGTCTTTAATAGCATCAAATCTAAGTGTACAACTTGCTCAGGAGGATTTACTTTCAGGTCAGACAGATGATACACCACTGTTTGTAGCAGAATAATAAGAAACTAACAAAAAACTCCTTGACAAAAAAAGACAAATATAATAATATAAAGACATAAAAACAAGATAAGGAGCAAAAAATGAAAAAAGAAAAAGCAAACTCATGTAACAATAATCAAAT
>CAZFOR010000026.1:0-16995 GCA_964520895.1 uncultured Eubacteriales bacterium
GAACCAGGAGTACCAGAAAGCTTTAAAGTTTTAATAAAAGAATTACAAAGTTTAGGACTAGATGTTGCTTTATTATCTGAAGATAATAAAGAGCTTGAAATTAAAGAAAACATAGATGATGGTATAGAAATAAATGCAGAAGAAATAGAAAAAGTTTTATCAGAAGTTATAATAGATGAAGAAGAATTAGCAAAAGAATTTACAGAAGAAGAACCACTAGAAGATTTAGATTTATTAGATGAAGATATATTACCAGAAGCATTAGAAGAATTATCTGAATCTGATATAGATGAAAAAGAATAATATAATAAAAATATATACATTTTTTAAATATTTTTTAAGTTAACATATAGTTTTGTTCGAGCATTGAATACTTAAAACATATAACAAAATGTTACACAAAGTATTTGCATATAATGGCAAAACTTTCAAATCAAACATTTAAGAATAACTTTTAGTTATTCATATAGGAGGTAACATATTTAAATGGAAAATAAAGATGAATTAGAACTTTTTGATAAGATAAAAATAGGATTAGCATCAGATGAAAAAGTTAGAGAATGGTCAAAAGGCGAGGTAAAAAAACCAGAGACTATTAATTATAGAACTTTAAAGCCAGAAAAAGATGGCCTATTTTGTGAAAAAATATTTGGACCTACAAAAGACTGGGAATGTCATTGTGGTAAATACAAAAGGGTACGTTATAAAGGAATAGTATGTGATAGATGTGGTGTTGAAGTTACAAAAGCAAAAGTAAGAAGAGAAAGAATGGGACATATTGAACTTGCTGCACCAATTGCACATATTTGGTATTTCAAAGGTATTCCTAGTAGAATAGGTTTGATACTTGATGTTTCACCAAGGTCAGTAGAAAAGGTTGTATATTTTTCATCATATATTGTGTTAGATCCAAAAGATACAGGGTTATTAAAAACACAAGTATTATCTGAAAAAGAATACAGAGAAGCAGTTGAACAATATGGAGAAGATGCATTTGTAGCTAAAATGGGTGCTGAATCTATACTTGAGTTATTAAAAGAAGTTGATATTGATAAATTAACTAAAAGTCTTAAAAAAGATTTAGAAACAGCATCAGGACAAAAGAAAGCGAAAATTATTAAAAGATTAGAAACAGTTGAATCATTCTATTTATCAGGTAATAAACCAGAATGGATGATATTAGAAGTATTACCAGTAATACCACCTGAACTTCGTCCAATGGTACAATTAGATGGTGGTAGATTTGCTACATCTGATTTAAATGATTTATATAGAAGGGTTATTAATAGAAATAATAGATTAAAAAGATTATTAGAGTTAGGTGCACCAGAGATAATTGTTAGAAATGAAAAAAGAATGTTACAAGAAGCGGTTGATGCATTAATAGATAATACTCGTAGAAGTAAACCTGTTATGACACCTACAAATAGACCTTTAAAATCTTTATCAGATATGTTAAAAGGTAAACAAGGTAGATTTAGACAAAACTTACTTGGTAAAAGGGTTGACTATTCAGGTAGATCAGTTATAGTTGTTGGACCTGAACTTAAAATGTATCAATGTGGACTTCCAAAAGAAATGGCAATAGAATTATTTAAACCATTTGTAATGAAGGAATTAGTTGAAAGAGGATTAGCACATAATATTAAAAATGCAAAAAGAATGGTTGAAAGATTAAAACCAGAAATATGGGATGTTTTAGAATATGTAATTAAAGATCACCCTGTAATGTTAAACCGTGCTCCAACACTACATAGATTGAGTATTCAAGCATTTGAACCAGTACTAGTTCAAGGTAGAGCTATAAAACTACATCCATTAGTATGTGCTGCATTTAATGCTGACTTTGATGGTGACCAGATGCCAGTACACGTACCATTATCACCAGAAGCACAAGCTGAAGCAAGATTTTTAATGTTATCTTCAAATAACTTATTAAAACCACAAGATGGTAAACCAGTAGCAGTTCCATCACAGGATATGATACTAGGAAGTTATTATTTAACTATCCAAAGAGATGGTGAAAAAGGTGAAGGTAAAGTATTTAAAGATGTTGATGAAGTAATGATGGCATATAATGAGGGTGTAATTGGTTTACATGCATTAATCAAAGTTAGAATGACAAAAGAAGTTGATGGTAAATCAATTACAGGGATAGCTGAAACAACAGCTGGAAGATTAATATTTAATAAAAATATTCCACAAGATTTAGGATATGTTGATAGAACTAACCCAGATAATTTATTCAAACTTGAAATTGAATTTCCAGTTATTAAGAAAAATCTTGGAGATATTGTTGATAGAACAATCAAGACACATGGTATAGCGAGAGCTGCTGAAGTTTTAGATGAAATTAAATCACTTGGATTTAGATATTCAACAAAAGGAGCTGTAACAGTTAGTGTATCTGACGTTATAGTGCCAGAAGCTAAAAAAGAATTATTAGCAAAAGCTGAAGAACAAGTTGACCAAATTTCAAAAAGATTTAGACGTGGTGAGCTTACTGATGAAGATAGATATGATCAAGTAATAAAAGTATGGGAAGCAGCAATTAAAGATATTACAAAAGCAATGATAGATAATTTTGATGAATTAAATCCAATATTTATGATGGCACAATCAGGAGCCAGAGGTAATATGAACCAAGTTAGGCAGTTAGCAGGTATTAGAGGTCTTATGGCTGATACTTCTGGTAAAGCTGTTGAAATACCAGTAAAATCTTGTTTTAGAGAAGGTCTTGATGTATTAGAGTATTTCGTATCAGCCCATGGTGCTAGAAAAGGTTTAGCAGATACAGCATTAAGAACAGCTGATGCCGGATATTTAACAAGAAGATTAGTTGATGTATCACAAGAAATAATCATTAATGAATATGATTGTGGAACAGATGAAGGAATGTTAGTTTCTGAAATTAAAGAAGGTAATCAAATAATTGAAAAATTTGAAGAAAGATTATCAGGAAGATATTCTGCTGAGGATATTATTAATCCAGAAACTAAAGAAATTATTGTTAGTAAAAATGAATTATTTACTGATGAAACTGCTAAAAAAGTAGTAGAAGCAGGAATAACTAGTGCATATATTAGATCAACATTAACATGTAAAGCTAAACATGGTGTTTGTGCTAAATGTTATGGTAAGAACTTAGCAACAGGTGAAGAGGTAGATATTGGTGAAGCAGTTGGAATTATAGCTGCACAATCAATTGGTGAGCCTGGTACACAGCTTACTATGAGAACATTCCATACAGGTGGTGTTGCAGGTGGAGATATTACACAAGGTCTTCCTAGGGTTGAAGAGTTATTTGAAGCTAGAAAACCAAAAGGATTAGCAGTAATTACTGAAATTCCTGGTAAAGTTACAATTAGTGAGAATAAAAAGAAAAGAGAAGTTATTATTACTTCAAAAGATGATTCCAAAACATATTTAATACCATTTGGTTCAAGATTAAAAGTTCAAGATGGTGATATGTTAGAAGCTGGTGATGAACTTACAGAAGGTTCAGTTAACCCACATGATATAATGAAAATTAAAGGATATCAAGGTGTTCAAAGATACTTAACAGCAGAAGTACAAAAAGTATATAGAAGCCAAGGTGTTGATATTAATGATAGACATATTGAAATTATTGTTAAACAAATGCTTAAAAAGATTAAAATTGAAACACAAGGTGATACAACAATGCTTTCAGGTACATTAGTGGATATTAACAGATATGAAAGTGAAAATGAAAAAGCTATATCAGAAGGAAAGAAACCAGCAGTTGGTGCAAGAATATTATTAGGTATTACAAAAGCTTCTCTTGCAACAGAATCATTCTTATCAGCAGCATCATTCCAAGAAACTACAAAAGTACTAACAGAAGCTGCTATAAAAGGAAAAGTAGATCCATTAATTGGATTAAAAGAGAATGTTATTATTGGTAAATTGATTCCAGCAGGTACAGGTATGCAAAAATATAGAAACATATCAATAAGAAAAAATGCTGAAAATGAAATAGATGAAGAAATACTAAAAAACATTCATGATATACAAGAAGAAGTTAGCAAAGAAGCAATAGAAACTACTATTGAAGAGAAAGAAGATTTGGTTGATGAAGTTATAGCAACACAAGTAGTTGAAAACGAGGTAATAGAAGATGATATTGCTATACAAGAAGAAAAATTAGAGGAAGTTATAGAAAAGCCTAAGAAAACTAGAACTTCAAAGAAAAAAGTAGAAAAAGTAGTTGAAGAAGAAATACAACAAATTGAGGAAAAGGTTGAAAAAGAGAAGAAACCTAGAAAACCTAGAACTACTAAGAAAAAAGAAGAATAAAAGATAAAATAAGGTGTTTAGGAAAAAATCCTAAACACCTTATTTTATTTGGTAGCAATATTTAATGATATTGCTTCTTCTTTTTTTATGTACCAATCTTTTTTATAAATTTTGTTTTTTAATATACGATTTGTTACTTTTGTTTTTGATAATAGATCTGAAAAAAAGTCTTCACGCGTTACCTTTATCCTTTTTAAATTTTCCTCTAAATCATAAATATCAACTGAATCGTCTTTGAAGAAAACAACTGGTTCATGAATTAGCAGATAACTATTATTTAACATTTGTCTCTTATTACCTAACATAAATAAAGCAACTGCTGAGCTAGCTACTGTTCCAGAAGCTATTGTATTAAGATTAATATTGTTTTGTTCAATAAAATCTTTAAATGGTAAAATAGCTTTAGGATTTCCGCCACATGAAGTTATGGTAACTGCAATGTCTGTCTCTCTAGATAATTTGATTTTTTCAATAAGCTCAAAAATGGAGTCGAAATCTACCGGTTTATTAAATACAAGAGTCATAAAATATTCCTCCTTATTAAAATTATTTTTGATGCCTATATATTATAGCATAGTTAACATAATAGCACAATACTTAACAATGAAATATAAAGAAAAGCAAAAACTAAGTATAATTTAATACTTAGTTTTTTGTTTTTTATTTAGGTAATTCAATTTTAGGTTTTTTAACTTTTTTATACAATGTAATTTTATTTCCTAATACTTGGATAACTTCACTTTGAGTTCTATTTGCAATATCATTTGCTATTTCTAAAACATCATCTTCTGGTGAGTTTTTTAATACATTAATTTTAATTAATTCTCTTGATTCTAAAGCATCAGATATAGATTTAGTTTGATTTGGTGCAATACCATTTTTACCTATTTGAAAAATTGGTTTTATTGTATTTGCTAAACCACGTAAATATGCTCTTTGTTTACTTGTCATAATATTTCCCTCTTTCATTTAATATTTGTATATATTATACTATCTAAAAAATATTTGTCAACTAAAAAGATTAATTTATTCATAAAAAATGTATTTGATTCATAATATATTATAGAGGTATATATGATAGAGATAATACAATTATTTTGTTTAAGTATAGCAACAATAGTAGGTGCGGGTTTTTCATCTGGAAAAGAAGTGTTAATATTTTTTAATCAATACAGTGGTTATATATTTATCAATATATTAAGTGCATTTACCATATTTTTTGTAACTATATTTTTTAGTTTAAAAATAGCTAATAAATATAGCTTAAAAACATATAAAGAGTTTATAGTATTTGTTACAAACGAAAAAATAGGTAACATACTTAATAAGTTAATAGAACTATTTTTAGTTATAATATTTTTTACTATGATATCTGGATTTGGTGCATTTTTAGCACAAGTATTTGATTTGCCTGATATTATAGGGAGTCTAGTACTAATATTAGCTACATATATAACATTAAAATTTGATTTAAATGGAATAATAAAAGTTAGTATATATATTGTACCTGCAATTATTTTTGGACTGATTTTGCTACTATACAAAGACTATATTGATACTAGTATTTTTCAAAGTACATATTATATATATAAAAAATACAACTGCTATTTTTCAGGTATAATATATGCTGCATATAATATGGTAGTTGCCTTGCCAATAATTGTATCAACAGGTAATATTTTAAAGAAAAAAGGGCAGGTATTTATTACATCAATACTAATTTCATTTTCAATAACAATACTTATATTAATTATATATTTTTTAATAAACTCACATACACCAATTATATATAATTTTGAAATGCCATTATTATACATAGCAAAAAATATTAGCACATATATGTATTTATATTATATTTTAGTTATATGTTTTTCTATTTATACAACAGCTATTTCAACAATATATTGTGTTGTTGGTAAATATTCAGATAATAGAGGGAAATATAATTTTTACACAATTTTAATCTGTATATTAAGTTTGTTAGTTAGTAATATCGGTTTTGGGATATTAGTTGAATATGGGTTTAGTATTATAGGGTGTTTTGGAATATTACAGACAATATTAATAATTAATAAGTTTTTTAGATTAACATATAAAAAGAGCTAAGCTTACTATTTAAAGTACACTTAGCTCTAATATATTAACATTAAATGTTTTTTGCAACTATATATTCAGTATGTCCTGGTGGGAAATCTTTTATTTCTCCCACTACTTTAAAATCAACTGATTCATAAAATTCTTTTGCTGTATTATCAAAAGTTTCAGCTCTAATACCTATACAGTTTTTAGTTTTAGCAAATTCAGTTAATTTATTTATTAATATTGAAGCATATCCTTGATTTCTTAAAGTTTCATCAACCCAAACAATATCAATATGTGCCCAATTAAGTTTAATTCTTCCAACAATAGCACCAAAAATACAATCTTCTTCATCAACCATAAAGAAACCAAAATCTTCATATGTTAAATCTCTATATTCTCCATAAAATTCTGAATGTTGTCTGTTATATATTTCTACTTGTTCATTTACAAATTCTTTGTATCTGTCATAATTTGAAAATACTATATTCATTTAATCAACTCCTATCATATTTGTAGTATAATATATGTTTTAAAATTTTGCAATAATTTTTACCAAATTTATATTTTTACTTTTTTAAATACTATATATATGTTAAAATTATATTGTATAGTGAGGGTTGTATGGAACAATTGAAAATCAGAATAAAAGAAAAAGTATTAAATAAACAAGATAAAATACTATTATTTAATTTATTAGATAAAATAACTGAATCAGAGCAAAAGAACATAGTTATATCAACTAATATATATAATATACATGAACTTAGTTTGATTAAAGAAAACATATTAAAATATGTAAATAATATTTATATAACTGGTGGATATGAGAATTTTGAAAGAGCTATTTTAATAATATATCCACAGTATGTTGATAATATTGAAGAATATTGCAAACAAAATATTTCTAATCATTTATCATTAATTAAAATAACATACAAGACATATGGTGATGAGAAAATATCACATAGAGATGTTTTAGGTAGTATATTACATTTAGGAATAAATAGAAATTTAATTGGTGATATACAAGTAAATGATGATAATTGTTTTGTTTTTGTAAAACCTGATATTGAAAAATATATATTAGATAATTTAAAACAAATAAAACATATTAAAATTGAAACACAAAAACAAGATATTAATCAAGATATAGTTAATAATGATGATGGTAAAGTTGAAAAAATATTAATAAATTCTTTAAGATTAGATAATGTTTTAGCACATACTTTAAAATTATCTAGGACAAAAGTTAATCAATTAATAGATTTAGAAAAAGTATCAATTAATTGGAAAATTGAAAAGAAATATGATAGAAAAATAGAATTGCAAGATGTTATTTCAGTAAGAGGGAAAGGCAGAATACAAATAAAAGAAATAGTTGGTAATAGTAAAAAAGGTAAAATTATTGTTCAAATTGAAATAAAAGGTTAATAGTAATATGTAAGGAGAAGTAAAAATGTTAAATGAAGAAATATATAATGAAATAGCAAATAATATATTGGAAAAAGAAAACAGCTTGAAACAATATGCTTGTAAAAGTGAAGATGCAATATATTTTGATGAAACAAAAAATGATTTACGACCAAGCTTTTTTAGAGATATTGATAGAATAATTCATACATCATCATATACAAGATATATGGATAAAACACAAGTATTTGTTGAAAAAGTAAATGATAATATTACTAGAAGAATGGTTCATGTACAACTTGTTTCAAAAATAGGTAGAACAATAGGAAGATTTTTAAATCTAAATGAAGATTTAATTGAAGCATCAGGTTTAGGACATGATGTTGGACATGTACCTTTTGGCCATTTTGGTGAAAGAGTTTTAGACAAAATTAGTAGAAAAGAAAATGAAGGTATATTTATGCATAATGTACAAAGTGTTAGAACATTTATATATATTGAAAATAATGGAAAAGGCTCTAATTTAACATTGCAAACATTAGATGGAATATTATGCCACAATGGAGAGTTGTTACAAGATTATTATCAGCCTAATTACTCAAAAACAAAACAAGATTTTATGCAGGAATATATTGATTCATATAATACTGAGATTGTACAAAAAAAATTAATTCCAATGACTTTAGAAGGATGTGTAACTAGAATATCTGATATTATCGCATATATAGGTAGAGATATTGAAGATGCCATAAATCTAGGGGTTATAACTAGAGAGCAATTACCAGAAAGTATAATTAAAATTTTAGGTAATGAAAATAAAAGTATAATAAATCAATTGATATTAGATATTGTTAAAAATAGTTATGGAAAACCATATTTGAAAATGTCTGAAAGTGTATATAATGCATTAATTGATTTGAAAAAATATAATTATGATAATATATATTATGTTGCAATGACAGATAAACAAAAAAATGAATATGAGCAAATATTTAACAAACTATTTTATCTGTATTTAGATGAAATAGAAAGTAATAAACAGGTAACAGATTTTACAAAAGAATATTTATCAAAAATGAGTAATGAGTATTTATCTAATACTTCTAATAAAAGGAAGGTATTAGACTATATTTCTGGAATGACAGATAGCTTTTTATTAAATCAATATGATAAGTATTGTAGATAAATGTAAATAACAGAAAAAAGATGTAAAATAGTTAAAAAATTTGTTGCTAGATTAAAAGTGTTTTGATATAATAAACAAGAATTTGTATAAAAAAATAAGGAGGATAATATGTGTAATTGTGAGAAAGACGAAAAGGGAAAAAAACTTTTAGAAATAATTGAAAAATACAAAAATGATAAAAGTAATTTAATGCAAGTTTTAAATGAGGCACAAGATGTTTATGGATATTTACCAATTGAGGTACAAAAAGAGATTTCAATTGGAATGAATATACCAATGGCAGAAATATATGGAGTAGTTACTTTTTACTCTAGATTTTCGTTAGAGCCAAAAGGAAAATATAATATAGCTGTATGTTTAGGAACAGCTTGTCATGTAAAAGGTTCTCAAAATATATTAGATAAATTAAAAAATGAGTTAAAAATTGATGTTGGTGAAATAACACCAGATGGTAAATTTTCTTTAGAAGCTACAAGATGTATAGGTGCATGTGGTTTAGCACCAGTATTTACTATCAATGAAGAAGTTTATGGAAAAGCTACTATTGAAATGGTTGATAAGGTGTTAAAAGAATATATGGATAAAGAGTAAGGAGATGAAATAAATTGAAAACATTAAATGAGTTAGAAGAGATAAGAAAAAAGACTTATGAAAGTATAAAGTTAAGAAAAGGTAACAAACTAGATAATAATGAAATACATATTTTAGTTTGTGGTGGTACAGGTTGTACTTCATCTAAATCAGAAGTTTTAATTGAGAATTTAAGAAATGAAATTAAAGCTAATAATTTAGACAATGTTAAAGTAATAAAAACAGGTTGTTTTGGATTATGTGCAAAAGGACCTATTGTTGTAATTCATCCAGAAGATACTTTTTATGCAATGGTAAAACCAGATGATGCAAAAGACATTATTGAAAAACATATTTTAAATGGAGAAATAGTTGAAAGACTTTTATGTAAAGATATTGATGATACTATTGTTAAAAAATTAGATGAACTTACATTTTATAAAAAACAAAAAAGAGTTGCACTTAAAAATTGTGGGTTAATTAACCCAGAGGATATTGATGAATATTTAGCATTAGATGGATATAAAGCATTAGAAAAAGTTATATTTAATATGACACCAGATGATGTAATAAATGAATTAAAGGCATCAGGACTTCGTGGTAGAGGTGGAGCAGGGTTCCCAACATTTATGAAATGGGAATTTACTAAAAAAGCTGAAAATGACATAAAATATGTTGCTTGTAATGCTGATGAAGGTGACCCAGGTGCATTTATGGATAGAAGTTTATTAGAAGGTGATCCACATAGTGTTATTGAAGCTATGATGATTGCTGCACATACAATAGGTGCGGGAAAAGGATTTATTTATGTTAGAGCAGAATATCCAATAGCTGTTCATAGATTACAAGTTGCAATTAAACAAGCAAAAGATTATGGAATAATTGGTGAAAATATTTGGAATAGTGGATTTAATTTTGATTTGGAAATTAGATTAGGTGCAGGAGCATTTGTTTGTGGTGAGGAAACAGCACTTATGAATTCTATTGAAGGACATAGAGGAGAACCTAGACCTAGACCACCATTCCCAGCTGTAAAAGGATTATTTGAGAAACCAACATTATTAAATAATGTTGAAACATATGGTAATATTACTCAAATAATATTAAATGGTGGAGAATGGTTTGCACAAATGGGAACTGAAAAATCAAAAGGAACAAAGGTGTTTGCAGTTGGTGGTAATATCAATAATGTTGGACTAGTTGAAGTACCTATGGGAATTACACTTAGAGAGATTATATTTGATATTGGTGGTGGAATACCTAATGGAAGAGAGTTTAAAGCTGCTCAAACAGGTGGACCATCTGGCGGATGTATTCCTAAGGAGCATTTAGATACACCAATTGATTATGATAATTTAGTACAAATAGGTTCAATGATGGGTTCAGGTGGATTAATTGTTATGGATGACCATACTTGTATGGTTAATTTAGCAAAATTCTTTTTAGAATTTACAGTTGATGAATCTTGTGGTAAATGTCCACCTTGTAGAATTGGTACAAAAAGAATGTTAGAGATTTTAACTAGAATAGTTGAAGGAAAAGGTGAAGAAGGAGATATTGAAAAACTAGAAAAATTAGCTAAAAACATTAAAATATCTTCACTTTGTGGACTTGGACAAACAGCTCCAAATCCAGTACTATCAACATTAAAATATTTTAGAGATGAATATGAAGCACATATTAAAGAAAAAAGATGTCCAGCAGGTCAATGTAAAGAAATGACAAAAGTTGTTATTGATAAAGATAAATGTAAAGGTTGTAGTATATGTGCAAAAAATTGCCCAGTAAGTGCAATACATGGTGAGTTAAAATCACCATTTGAAATAGACCCAGAAGTATGTGTTAAATGTGGATTATGTATTGAGAAATGTCCGTTTAAAGCAATTTCTAGAAAATAGAATGGAGTAATGTTATGGGTAAGATATTAGATAATGCTAATAAAGTTAAAGATAAATATGAACAATATAATCAAAAATCTAGAAGAAGAGATTGTGAAGATTTAGCAAATATAATAATTACATTTAAAGGTATTAAGCATTATGTAGTAAAAACACCAGAAGCATTAAGAAAAAAGAAAGAACATGCAAAACTTACTAATGAAAACAAATCTTTTATGGATTTTATTGAAGAACCTGATGATAGTGAGAGTATAGAAGAAATAGCTGATAAATTGGAACAAAAATATGATAGAGCAGTTGATGTTACTAAAAAAGTTAATAATTATCTTAACCCAATATTTTGGGCTAAAAAAGCTATTAATTATATAAAAAACAAGATAAAAAAAGATGATACTAAATTATTAAATGATGGAGATAAACAAACAAGTACAATTGAAGAAACAAATAAATCAAATAGTGTTAAGTCATTTAATGATAGTTTGATTGTAAGTAAAGATGAATTAGAAAATAATTTAAATATTGATAACAATAAAAATGAATATACGAAAAATATAGATAATAGTTTCGAAGAAAGGCAATAATAAGATATATACATATATTGTTATTTAAATTTCTAGAAAATAGAAAGGAGAAAGAAATGTCAGAAAAGAAAATGATTAATTTAACGATTGATGGTACACATGTGGAAGTAGAAGAAGGGTCAACTATATTAGATGCAGCTACTAAAATAAATATTGATATACCTACATTATGTTATTTAAAAGGTGTAAATAGTATTGGTGCATGTAGAATGTGTATTGTTGAAGTAGAGGGAGCAAGAGGTTTTGTAACATCTTGCGTCTATCCAGTAACAGAGGGTATGGTAGTTCGTACAAATACTGAGGCTATTAAAGAAGCTAGAAAGGTAACATTAGAATTATTATTATCAAATCATGATAATAATTGTATAACATGTAGTAGAAGTACAAATTGTGAGTTACAAGCATTAACAAGAAAATTAGATGTAAAAGATATTGAATTTAAAGGTGAAAGAAAAGTATATGATGTTGATGAATTGTCACCTTCAATAGTTAGAGATAATAACAAATGTATTTTATGTAAAAGATGTGTAGCAGTATGTAAAAACATACAAAATGTAGGTGCTATTGATACTGTAAATAGAGGATTTAATTCTAAAATTGGATCAGCATTTGATAAATCACTAGCAGATGTAAATTGTGTTAATTGTGGTCAATGTATAGCTGTTTGCCCTACTGGTGCACTTCGTGAAAAAGATAGTACTGATGATGTATTTAAAGCAATAAATAATCCTGATTTACATGTTGTAGTTCAAACTGCACCAGCAGTTAGAGTTGCACTTGGAGAAGAATTTGGAATGGATATAGGTACATCATTTACAGGTAAAATGGTAGCAGGACTTAAAAAACTAGGTTTTGATAAAGTATTTGATACTGATACAGCAGCTGATTTAACAATTATGGAAGAGGCTACTGAGTTATTAGAAAGAATAAATAATAATGGGGTATTACCAATGATTACATCATGTAGTCCTGGTTGGATTAAATTTGCTGAACATCAATACCCAGAGTTATTAGAGCATTTATCAACTTGTAAATCACCACATCAAATGTTTGGTGCAATTATAAAATCATATTATGCTGAAAAACAAGGAATTGATCCTAATAAAATATTTGTTGTATCTGTAATGCCTTGTACTGCTAAAAAGTTTGAGTCTAAAAGAGAAGAAATGAATGTAAATAATATAGAAGATGTTGATGCAGTTATTACAACAAGAGAATTAGCAAAAATGTTAAAACAAGCTAATATTGATTTATCAAAATTAGAAGATGATGTATTTGATAATCCTATGGGAGAAGCTACAGGTGCAGGTGTAATATTTGGAACAACAGGTGGTGTTATGGAAGCTGCTTTAAGAACAGCACAAGATGTTTTAACAGGACAGTCAATACAAAAAATAGAATTTGAAGATGTTAGAGGAGAAAAGGGTATTAAAGAGGCAACTGTAAATATTGCAGGAAAAGATATTAAAGTTGCAGTAGCTCATGGATTAGGAAATGCAACTAAAATTATGGATATGATAAAAGATGGTAAAGCTGATTATCAATTTATCGAAATAATGGCATGCCCTGGTGGATGTATAATGGGTGGTGGACAACCTATAAGAACATCAAAAGAAAGGTCAAAAATGGACATCAGAGGTCTTAGAGCAGGTGCTTTATATAAAGAAGATAAAGAATTACCAATTAGAAAATCACATGAAAATCCAGTAATTAAGAAATTGTATGAAGAGTATCTAGACAAACCAGGTAGTCACAAATCTCATGAATTACTTCATACACATTATGAAAAAAGAGATATTATAAAATAAATGAAAATATTTTGAAAAATTTTAAAAAAGTCATTGACAAAGTAAACAAATTTTTGTATAATTTATTTACTTTGATGCGGGTGTAGTTCAATGGTAGAATTCCAGCCTTCCAAGCTGATTATGTCAGTTCGATTCTGATCACCCGCTCCAATAAAATATAAACCCTTATTTTATAAGGGCTTTTATTATGCAATTTTTCAGACATTCACATCAAATTAATTATTTATATCATTAAGTAAATTTACGACCTCTTTTTGTCCTTCATATTTATTTGCTTTAACAACTAATATAGCATTTCTTGAGTCAATAATTTGGGATAGATTACTATTTACTACAATAACGCAACACTTATCATTTTTATTTACTGAATTATATTCCTCAAAGCTTATCTCTATTAAATTGTTGATACCGTTTACATCAACCCAAAAGGCAGAATATGAATCAATAGTCCCATCATTGCGAAGTGTTTCATCATGTTCTTCTTTTTTCTCACATATATTAGATATAATACATTTATAATCTCCTTTTATAGCTTTAATATATTTTTTTGATTTTATATAAAATATAATTATTATTATAGCATCTGCAATAGCACAAGGAATGATAAGCATTAACATGTTTTTTAGCTCTTGTTCACGTAATACAGATTTACTAGGTTTTAATATATTTTTATTAAAAGACATAATAATAATAACTGTAAATATTATTATTACAATTAACCCGATTACATTTTTTATATTTAACAGTTTTTTTATTACTAATTGTTTTACTCTATTATCATCTAAAATTTCACACTCATATTTATTCATAGCAGTTTTCCCCTCTCTATTTACATATACAATATTGATATTTTTGAAACTTTTCATATCTATAAATAATTTTATCATTGTATTAGAAATTCGTACAATAATAATTGCTTCTTTTTATTTAATATTATCAAAGATATTATTAATTTCACTATCGATTTTTATTAGTTCATTCTCTATTAATGTTCTTCTTATTTCAACTAATTAAATTATACTATAAATATTAAAATATTACTATATACGAATTATAATACTTCTGGAAAGAGAATAAATAAGTTCGTAACATATAAAAGTATTGTCTAAAAAAATAAAAAAATTGCTGTAATTTTGTCGGTAACAATAAATAAAAATAAAGTTAACAAATAGCAAACCAACCATATAATAAAAATATATGATCGGTTTGTTTTAGATATAAATAGTTTGGGAACTTTCGTTGTTAGTTTATAGGAATTAATAACATCCTTTCAACTTCTTGTAGTTCTTCATGATCTTTTGGTAAAGCTTGATATTTTTCAAATAATTCATCAAGAGCTTCAAAGAAACGATAATTTTCATATCTTAAAATTGGTTCTAATACTAAGAAACGAATTTGTAGCCTCTGAGATACTTCCTTAAATATCGTTCTTACATATTTTTCTACATCTTTTTTGCAAATACTAGTACGATATTCGTCAAAATAGAATGTTCCCTTAAGGTCAGGCCAATTATTGACAAGATACCATTTTAACTTTCTCAATTGAATCAAATTCATAATCTTACCTCCTTAATGATATTTTCTAAAACTGAAGGTAAGTAATTACCTCCTAAATTTTAGAAGGTTATTTTTAATATATATTAAATCTTCAATAATATTTTAACATAAAAAGGTAATACATACAATGTAAGATTATACATTTTTTTATTAAATATTATTATTCAGAAGATGGAGTTGTAATGTATCAAGCTATGCATCAAATAAATAAAATGTTTCTGGATTAACAGCATCATCATATTATATAAAAATATAATTATATAAAATAAAAGCTCTTACATAATCCAAATTACATAAGAGTTTTTGTAAATCACATTCCAAATATTCGTAATAACTGAACAAAAAATGCTTGATATAGTGGAGCATAATATCTATGTTTAACTTTTTTATCTTCAACTGCTTTAACATATTTTTTAATTATACTATTATATGGCTTTACTTCCATCATATTCCAAACCTTTTCTTCAATTTTCCTTATATATTCAGCATTATTTTTAAAATATGAATTAGTTCCCATCCATTCATATTTTTTGTATTATTTTCTTTATTAAAACCTGTTGCATATGCACCAGGTTCTATCATTCCAATTTGTATATTAGTATTTGTAAGTTTATTTAAGATTTTCATTTCGTTTCTTAAACAAGTAACAAATCCCTCAATAGCAAATTTGCTTGAACAATATGGAGCTAAAAAAGGAAAAGGTATTCTACCTGCAAGTGAAGATAAAAAAATAATTCTGCCAGTTTTTTTATTAATCATTTGATTTAAGGCTAATTGTGCTAATCGTATATTACAAAATACATTTGTATTAAACACATCTTCAATTCTATCTACATATATATCAGCTATACTTCCTGAATCACCTATAGCAGCATTACAAATTAAAACATCTATATCATAATTAAGTAATAAATTTCTGTCTTCTTCTTTCGTAATATCGAGTTTTATTACATCTATATCAATTTTTTCTTTTTCCTTTATTTCTAACATATCATCTATTTGAGTTTCATAATGTACGCTTGATATAATTTTATGTCCTCTTTTACCAAGTGCTATTACAGCAGATTTGCCAAATCCAGAACCACTGCCAGTTATAAATATTGTTTTTTTTATATTGCTTTTCATTAAATACACCCTAAATATATTGTTTACAACAATTGAAAAATTATGTAAAGTATAGTATAATTATGCAGTAACAAATTGTTTTGTTATCCTTGAAAAGTTTTTTCGAGGTACAATTATATGAATTATTATGAGGAGGAAAACACAATGGACAATAGCTTTTCGGCAGTATCAAATGGTATATTTACATTTCGCGAAACAGAGAAGGAAGGAGTATTTTACTTTTATCGGAATGATGGAGAAGTTTTAGGGGATGATTATGATAATCCAATGGATTTCTATAGTGCATATCTGTTAAATGCTAACCCGTGTGAAACTATAATTATGAAGGATGTGTATACTGAAATTTCCGAAGATGGCAAAATTTTAAGAGTAACACTTTGCAAAATGGGAGAAAGCAACGAAGGACATAATAACACTGAAATCAAAAACCAAAAATCAAGCTTTTTCAAAAAATTGGCAAG
>CAZFOR010000027.1:0-16894 GCA_964520895.1 uncultured Eubacteriales bacterium
AGGAAGACCAAGTACTTATGCACCTACAATAACAACTATATTAGATAGAAGATATGCTGAAAAATCTGAAAAAAAATTATATGCAACAGAACTTGGGAAAATAGTTACTAATTTATTAATAAATAATTTTGGCGATATTGTTGATGTTTCATTTACAGCAGGTATGGAGGAAAAACTAGATGAAGTTGAAGTTGGAAAAATCCAGTGGAAAGAAATAATTAGGGATTTCTATAAACCATTTTCAGTTAAACTTGAAAAAGTTGAAAAAGAATTGGAACATGTGGAACTTAAATTAGAGGAATCTGACCAAACATGTGAACTTTGTGGAAGAACAATGGTATATAAATATGGCAGATTTGGTAAGTTTTTAGCATGTCCTGGGTTCCCAGAATGTAAAAATGCAAAACCTATTATTGAAAAACTAGATATGCCTTGTCCAAAATGTGGAGGAGCTATATTAGTTAAAAAAAGTAAGAAAAAGAAAAACTATTATATTTGTGAGAATAATAATGATAATGCCCAAAATAAGTGTGACTATATTTCTTTTCTAAAACCAAAAAAAGAAAAGGAAAATAAAGAGGAAAAATAATAAATTTTTAGTGAATAAAAGGAGTATATAATGGGTGTGATAGATATTATTAAAGAAAGATTAAACAAAATCTTTAGTAAAAATCAAATTATGCAGTTATCAGATTTAAATGAATCTAATGTTAAAAATAATGGTGAAGGGATCAGTAATAAATTTAATGATAGTTTAAAATGCCAAATACCAAAATCCCCAAATATATCTTTAGAAGAAGCAATAGATTTATGGGTGGATAATTATGTAAAATTTTTATCAAAAACAACAGATAATGAAGGGGTGGCATATGCTTCATTGATAAGCATAAATGCTACAGCTGGAATACCAAAAGGAAATGGCAAGAATCATAAAAATGAAGAAAAGTTTTTTGAAAATATAAATAAAAGAAATCATAAGACAAAAAATCATAATAATGATATATGTGTAATACCACAAGGAAATAATACTTTTTATAATATTTTCACAGAAAATTCATTACTATCTGAGGCAAGTACAAGTAGATTATATATTAATTGTGATAATTCTAATATTGCCAAAATATCAGATGAAATAGTAAAAAGAATGAATTATCAGGAAAATTTTCATTTTAAGTTTTTGGGAGATACTGAGGAGTTTCCTAGATCTGAAAAAATAGTTATATATACTCATGGAAAAGAAGATGAAAACGATATAATATCAAAAATAGCTGATATTAAAGAGAAGAATCCACATTTGTTTAATAATACTAAAGAGTTTCCATTCATGAAAAATTATCTTGGATTCATAGGTGTTGGAGAAACACCTCAAATTGAAAATTTTATACACTCTAATGGAGAAGGTACAAAAGAAAGTATGTCATATAATAAATTTCTAGCTACAGTATTAGAAGATAGCTTAAATGATACTGTAAATAATGTTGCAAATAGTAATAGAAGCCTGCACGATTATTTATCGAAAAACAAAATAATAACGGCAGAAATATGTAATTTTGTAAGAGAAAATTATAAAGAGTATTTTAATGAAAATATGGTTAAGAAAACAGTTGAAGGCGCTAAGAAAAATGGTATCACTATTCAAGATAATTATTATAAAAGAGATAAGAATATAAAGGCTAAAAACAATAATGATTTAGAATATGATAAAGAAATATAAGTTATAGGAGAAATAATATGAAATATGTAAATGTTATAGGAGGAGGACTTGCAGGAAGTGAAGCTGCATATCAATTGGCTAAAAGAGGTATAAATGTTAAGTTGTATGAAATGAAACCTGACAAATATTCTGCTGCACATAATAGTCAAGATTTGGCAGAAATAGTTTGCAGTAATTCATTTAAATCAAATAATATCACAAATGCTTGTGGGCTATTAAAAGAAGAATTACGATTATTAGATAGTTTGCTAATTAAATGTGCAGATAAGACATCAGTTCCAGCAGGTCAAGCATTAGCAGTTGACAGGGAAGAGTTTTCAAAATTAGTTACGCAGGAATTAAGCAAATTTGATAATATAGAAATAATTAGAGAAGAAATAACTCAGATTCCAGAAGGTAAAACAATTATTGCTACAGGGCCATTAACATCAGATACTTTTTCAAAAGAAATACAAAAACTACTAGGAAAAGATTATCTATATTTTTATGATGCAGCAGCACCAATTGTTACATACGAAAGTATCAATCAAAACAAAGTTTTTAAAGCAGATAGATATGGTAAAGGTGATAGTGATTATATAAATTGTCCATTAAATGAACAAGAATATAATATATTCTATAATGAATTAATAAATGCCGAAACAGTAGAATTAAGACAATTTGAAAAAGGTGATTTATTTGAGGGCTGTATACCTATAGAAGAAATGGCTAAAAGAGGCGAAAAAACTCTTTTATTTGGAACATTAAAACCTGTTGGATTTGAAAGAGAAAATAGACCTTGTGGAGTTGTTCAACTAAGACAAGATAATAAAGAAGGTACACTATATAATCTAGTAGGATTCCAAACTAATTTGAAATTTTCTGAGCAAAAAAGGGTATTTAGATTAATACCTGGGTTAGAAAATGCTGATTTTGTTAGATATGGTGTTATGCACAGAAATACATATATTAATGGACCACAGATTTTAAGTAGAACATTTAGAATGAATAGTAATTTAGATATATATTTTGCAGGTCAAATAACAGGTGTAGAGGGATATGTTGAATCTATTGCATCAGGCTTTATTGCAGGTATAAATATGGCAAATGATATAAATGACAAACCAACATTTATCATGCCTGATAGTACAATACTAGGTGCATTATGTAATTATGTAACAACACCTAATGTAAATTATCAACCGATGAATGCAAATTTTGGAATTATTAGACCATTAACATTAAATATAAAAGACAAAATACGAAAATATGAAATGTATGCCGAAAGATCAATAAATTATATAAAAAGCATACAAAATGAAATTTAAGGAGTGATTTTATGGAAATAAAGGATATATTAAATGATTTACCTGTTCTTGAAACAGAAAGACTTATTTTAAGAAAGTTTGAAGATAAAGATGTAAATGATTTGTTTGAATATTGTTCAGATGAACAAACAGTTAAATATGTAACTTTTCCATTATATACTGATATACAAATGGCAAAAGATAGAATTAATGATTTAAAAGAAAAATATAAAAAAGGTGAAATTGCATGTTGGGCAATTGAAGACAAACAAACAGGAAAAATGATTGGTTCAATTGATTTTGTTAATATTTATGAAAAAGACAAAAAAGTAGAAATAGGATATATATTAAATAAAAATTATTGGAACAAAGGATATATAACAGAGGCAAATAAAAAAATTATAGAATTTGGATTGAATGAAATGAATTTAGTGAGAATGCAAGCAAGATGTATATCAGAAAATATAGGCTCTGCAAAAGTTATGGAAAAGTCTGGAATGGAATTTGAAGGATTATTTAGAAAAGCAGAATATAGGAATAATACATATTATGATGTGAAATATTATGCAATTATAAAATAATATACAAAATATTAAGAATTTAATAATTAGATAAAATATAAAGAAATCTCTAATGAATGAAATGTAACAAACATGTAATTCAGAGGAGATTTTTATTTTTATAAATTTAATTATAATATAGAAAATAAAATAATAAACTTGGATAATTATATATGATAATTGGTATATCACAATGGGTTGAGAAGTAAATCTCAATATATATATATTATTTGAAATACTAAATTGAAATATCTTGTTTAAAACTGACCGGCCAGGTTAATGACTTTTACCTAAATAAGGTATAGAATATGAACATATAATAAATATGGAGGTTTATATGGGAAAAATTAAAGAATATGACAACATTAAAGAGATTATAATAAATACAGTAAAGGAGAAAAAGAGCAAAACAATATTTACTAAAAAGATTATGAAAGAAAAAGAAGTTACATATCAAAATATAACATATCAAAAAATGTTAGAAGATGTAAATGGATTTGGAACAGGATTATATAAACATAACCTTGCTGGAAAAAGAGTTGCAATTGTTGGTAGAAATAGATATGAGTGGGTTGTTGCGCATCTTGCTAATTTATTGGGAGGGATTGTATCTGTACCATTAGATAAAGAATTAAAAATAGAAGAATTTGAAAGTTCAATAATTAGAAGTAAAGTTACAGCAATTGTGTTTGATGAAAAATGTGAAGAGTTAATAAATCAAATAAAAGAGCGAAACAATACTAGTTTAAATGAGTATATTTGTATGTCGAAATTAGAAAATTATGAAGATATGGAATCAATGATTATTGAAGGAAATAGTGCAATAAAAAGTGGATATGATGAATATATAAATTGTAATATTAAATCAAATGAAATGAGCATATTATTATTTACATCAGGTACTACATCAATGTCTAAAGCAGTAATGCTTTCACAAAAAAACATTGCATCTAATATTTATGCATTACAAGTTACAGAAAGATTTAATGAAGATGATGTAAATATAGCTTTTTTACCATATCATCATATATTTGGTTCAACTGCTATGTTGCTTATGATTGCAATGGGTGTAAATACTACATTTACAGATGGATTAAGATATATTGCTCAAAATTTCAAGGAATATAAAATTTCTGTTTTTATAGGTGTGCCAGTTCTTTTAGAAGCGATTTACAAAAATATGTGGGTAGCAATTGAAAAACAAGGCAAAGATAAGCTTATGAAGAACATGATAAAAGTAAGTAGATTATTATTAAAATTTCATATTGATATCAGAAGGAAACTTTTTAAACAAGTTATAGACCAACTTGGTGGGAAACTTAGATTTGTTATTTCAGGGGGAGCACCACTAGATAAAAGTGTAGCAGATGGATTTAAAGATATAGGAATTGATATAGTACAAGGATATGGACTAACAGAGACATCACCTGTTATAGCAGCAGAAACATATTTTGCAAAAAAAAGTGGATCAGTAGGTGTTGCAATGCCAAATGTTACGGTTGATATTATTAATAAGGATGAAAAGGGTATTGGAGAAATTAGAGTAAAAGGACCTAATGTAATGCTAGGATATTACGAAGATAAAGAAAGAACAGATGAGGTTATTAAAGATGGCTGGTTCTATACAGGAGATTTGGGATATATAGACAGTAAAGGAATGATTTTTATTACTGGAAGAAAAAAGGACATGATAGTTTTAAAAAACGGTAAAAAAGTTTTTCCAGATGAAATAGAAATGTTAATTAATAGACTAGACTTTGTTAGTGAAAGTATGGTTTTTGGATTGCCAAATAAAAAAGATGTAAATGACTTGGAAGTTGCAGTAAAAATAGTTTATGATGAGAATATAAAGAAAGAAAAGTATTCTAATTTGAATGATATAGAATTTCGTGAATTGGTATGGAAAAAAATAAAGGAAATTAATCAAACTTTTCCAATGTATAAATACATTAAACATTTATATTTAACTGATGAAGAATTCATAAAAACGACAACAAAGAAAATTAAAAGGCAAGAAGAATATAAAAAAATCATAGCACAAGAAAATAAATAACTAAAGGTAAATAAATAATATAAAAATATCAATAAGTTAATAATTAAATAAAAGCATAAAAAAATCTCTAATGAATAAAATGTAACAAACATGTAGTTCAAAGGAGGTTTTTATTTTGCATAAATTTAATTATGATATTGAAGATAGAATTATAAACTTAGCCAATTATATTATTGATACAAAATGTACTGTCAGAAGTGCTGCAAAAGAATTTGGGGTTAGTAAAAGTACAGTACATAAAGATATGACAGATAGATTAAATAAATTAAATAAAAGGTTGTATGGTAAAGTTAGGGAGGTACTAGATGAAAATAAACAACAAAGACACATAAGAGGTGGAATGGCTACAAAAGAAAAGTATAAAAAAATGAAAAAAATAACTAAATAAACCTATTGTAATATTAAAAAATATGATATGATATTAATATAAATATAAAGAAAAGGTGATATAAATGTTTAAAAATGTATCTAAACTTTTAATAACAAGAATAATTATATTAATACTTGTATTATTATTAACATTACTTATAGTACTACTAATTAATTTTTCAAAAGATGTTGTAGAAGATGATTTTGAAGATTTTTGTAATACTATAAAAGTTGTGCAAGATAAGGTTATAAAAATATATGACAATGATGAGCAGCTTATAGGTGTTAATTTAAGTAACAGTGACGATAAAAATAAATACGAAAAAGCAATTAATGATATAAAGGTTGAATATGGGGTGGATATATTAAGTGAAAATTATTATTATTTAAATACGGAAAACAAACAAAAACTAGGGTTGGGTGATTTAAAAGATAACTATATTGTAAATTATATAACATCAGAAGTATATAATTTAAATCCGGTTAAATATGAAGGTAAATTATATTATACTAACTTAAGTATAGATAATTCTTTAAAAGGTGTAGCTAAATATAATGATCCACCAATACCACAAGGATTTAGGCATGTAGAAGGTACATGGGATACTGGTTTAGTTATAAGAGATTCTTATGGTAATGAATTTGTATGGGTACCAGTAGGTATGTTAAATGAAACTAATCCAGTAAGTGCATTAAAGAAATATTATAAAGAATATCCTAGTGATACAAAACAAACTAACGAATATATGCAGATAATAAACAGTTTGGAAAAATATCAAGGTTTTTATATTGCTAGATATGAAGCATCACTTCAGGGTGCAACTCAGACTTCTAGTCAAGGAATAAATAATACCTTACAAATAGTGAAAAATGTGCTACCTGTATCAAAAGTATCTTTTAGTACAAATGTAGAAAATAATACAGGAGTTGTGGGATACAATGAAGTTGGAAATATGTCAAGTAGTGGTGAAATTAAAGGAGCATTGGAAATGGCAACTAGCATGGCCAGCGATTATGGATGGGATAAAAATGGAATAGGGACAGGTCTAATGTATACAGAACAGTTTGATACATTATTAAAAATCATTGAAAATAAAGGATTATTAAAAGATAAAACAAATGAAAAAGCAAATCCATTAACAGAAGATGCTGTTTTATGGGGAAATTATATGAATTCGAAAATAAAATATAAAATTGGAGAAGAAATAATAGACAAAGATGAAAATGAAGGAAGACTAATTCCAACAGGTGCTGCAATATATGATAATAATGAAGTATATAACCGAAATTGTGTATTTAATATTTATGATTTAGCAGGTAATTTATCAGAATGGAGCATGGAGGAGGTTTTAAACAAATATATGAGTGTAAGAGGAGGAAATTATACAATGAGAAGTACTTTTTCTACAGTTACAGCATATGAAAGAATAACACCTGAAACTTCTAGCTCAACTATAGGAATAAGAGTTGTAATGTACATAATATAAAACATTTGAAACAAGATAATTAAAAAAACAGTAAATATAATAATTTATTAAAATAAATAATAACCAGTCATAGAGTTATAATCTGTGGCTGGTTTTATAATGCGTGAGATATTATTAATATAAAGTTAACATAATCTATACTTTTTTTATAAAATATGATATAATTAATTGTATTTATAAAATAACAAATTATTTTTTTAAAATTTTTTTAAAAGAAAGGAAGATATAAGTGAAAAAGTTTCTAAACGTGTGTTTAACAATTTTTATGGTAGTGTTATTGGGAGGTATTGTTTACTTATTTACACAAGTAATATATGTTATGCAAAATCCAATAGACATTTCAATGATTCAACCATCACGGTATGCAACAGAAATCTATGATTCGAATGGAAAGTTAGTTACCAAGTTAGGAGTTGGAGTGCAAAAATCCACATATATATCTGAGGTACCTGAAATCGTTAAAAATTCATTTATTGCAGTAGAAGATAAGAGATTTAAGAAACATTTCGGTGTTGATATCTATCGGACTGTTGGAGCAATTGGTGAATATATAATTAATTTTGGTAATTCGGATTATGGAGGTAGCACAATTACACAGCAACTGGTTAAAAATGCAACAGGCGCTTCTGAAAAGTCTATTAACAGAAAGGTTAGAGAATGGTTTTATGCTATAAGAATAGAGAGAGATTATTCAAAAGATGATATTATTACTCACTATTCTAACATAGTATATATGGGCAGAGGTATTTACGGTATAGCAGATGCATCTAAATACTATTTTGAAAAAGATGTATCTAAACTTAATGTCTATGAAGCTGCTTTTCTGGCCGGATTAGTTCAATCGCCAGAAACATATATCAAAGATAATGAACTTGGAAATAAAAGAAAAGATGTTGTCTTGAGTTGTATGTATGAACAAGGAATGATTGATGCAGTAAACTACGAAAAGGCTAAAAAGCAACAACTTACTCCTAAAATGCAAAAGAAAAGTGATGTACAATCATATTTTGTTGATGCTGTAATTAATGAATTTGCAGAATATATTTCAGTTAAAGAGAAAATTGCAAAGGAAAAAGCTATTACACAAATATATCAAAATGGATACAAGATTTATTCTACAATGGACTTGAATGTACAAAATGCAATAGATTCAAAGTATGAAAGTATGTCACTAAATGGATTACAGTCGGGAATAGCAATAATATCAGTTGATGGTAAAGTGTTAGGAATTTCTGGTGGTGTAGGAAAGAAAACAGGAGATCTTGTTTTTAATCGCTCTACACAGCTAAAAAGACAGACAGGTTCATCAATAAAGCCACTATCTGTTTATGCTCCTTGTTTTGAAAATGGAGTGATTGATAACAGCTATTTAATGGAAGATAAACCTATTTCGTTTAATGGTTGGAGTCCTAAAAATTATTATAGTGGATTTAGAGGGTATATGACGATTAGGAAAGCTGTAGAAATATCGAATAATACCATACCAGTGCAACTTGTTGATATTCTTGGTGTAAGCAAGTCATATAATACACTTCAAGAAATGAAATTTAATCTTCCAAAAGATGATATGAATTTGTCAGCATTATCACTAGGAGGTATGACTTATGGAGTTAGTCCTTTACAAATGGCTAGTGGATATCAAACTCTTGCAAACTCTGGAGTATGGTGTGAACCAATCTTTTATACTAAGATTGTTGATAAAAAAGAGCAAGTTGTATATAACTATAATACACAGCAAGATAAAAAGAAGATTTTTTCACCTGAAACAGCTTATTTAATAACAGATTTACTCAAAACTGTTGTAAATGGTTCAGAAGGAACAGCAAGAGGAGTAAGAGCAAAGTATACTATTGCTGCTAAAACAGGTACTACCACCGATAATAAAGACAAGTGGCTGTGTACGTATACACCAAATTATGCATGTGCAACTTGGTATGGTTATGATACACCAAAAGGAGTTGGTTATTCTTCATCTAACATAGCGGCAAATACAAAAGCTATATTAGATAAAATAACAAATGGTACAAAAGATTTTGATGTTCCTGAAAATATTGGATATGTAAATATATGTAATAATTCATGGAATGTAGCAGGATCTAATTGCACTAATGTTAGGAAAGAATTGGTTGATACTCGCAGAAAAATAGGGTCATGTACTTTATGTCAATATGTACCACCCGTAAAAAATGAAGAACCTGTACAAAGTCAAGTACAGCAAGAGGATAG
The DNA here is from genome assembly GCA_964520895.1 of uncultured Eubacteriales bacterium. Lineage (GTDB taxonomy): Bacteria > Bacillota > Clostridia > TANB77 > SIG350 > SIG350. Next base: position 9,696 of record CAZFOR010000027.1, read on the forward strand.
CGAACAAATGCAATCTAATGTAGAAAGTGATGAGAATATAGTACCACCTGAAGTACCAACAGAGGTACCAACAGAAGTTCCAATAGTGGAAGTCGAAGAGTAAAAATTAGCGGTCACAAATTTGTGACCGCTAGTTTTTAATTTATAAGGAAAACATTATAACTAAGTATACTTGCAAAAATCAGCCACAATAAATATGGTATTTGTAAATAACCTGCTATTGGTTTGATTTTGTAGAATTTATATATTGTAATTGCAAGGAAAAGTATAATAACTAATACCCATATAAAAGCAAGGAAGAAAAGCTTAAATCTAAAAAATACTAATGTCCATAATCCATTTAAAATAAGTTGAATTGCATAAAATGTAAAAGCACTTTTCTTTACTTCTTTTGAGGCACTACTATTATATATAAGATAACTTGAAATACCCATTAATAGATATAAAATACTCCATACGATAGGAAATAGTATTTCTGGTGGAGTAATTCCAGGTTTATTTATTCCATCAAATCCATGAATAGCATTACCAAAAACAGTACTTAGCCCACCAACAGCTAATGGTATTAATATATTAACAATAAGAGACTTTAAATTAATCATAAACAACCCTCCATACTTTATTATATGCAATAAATAAAATAATATTATTTTTGCTATTAATAGATTAATATTTTAATATAAATATTAGAATTATTAAATAGAATAATCTAATTTATTCTACAAATAACAGCACTATTAACTATCAAAAAAAATAATTTAAAAATTTTTAATAAAAACTATTGACAATATATGGAAAATAATATATATTGTATGTGGTACCAAAAATTACCATAAATGGAGGTGATAAAATCTACGCAATATTTTTCATAACAATCTACATTTTTATTTTTCAAATATCAAAATTATCTAATTTATCAAGAATTAAAAAGAAATATGTAAATGATAAAAATTTATTTAATTCTATAAGTACTAATTCAAGATCTAATATAAGAAGTAAAATCTATAAAATATCCATATTAAAAAAGATAGAAGAAAAACTATATAAATTAGGAAACCCATACAAACTAAATTTATTTAATTATTTAATAATTAAAACTGTATTATTCATAACATTTTTTATTCAGACATTAATAAATTATAATTCAATATTTTTTGCAATTATATTATCAAGTATTTCCTTTTTTCTGCCAGATATTTTAATCTTAATGTATAAGAAAAATTTACACTCACAAATTCAAAACGATTTATTAAATATAATTGATAATATATATTTGCAATTATCATCAAATATAAGTATGGACAAGATTTTAAAAACAGCATCTCAAAATAGTAAAAATACTGTTCTTAAACAAGCGTTTATATCAATGAGTAATGTATATGAATATACAGGATATAATATTTATTTAGCAACAAATGAATTGAAAAATAAATTTGATGTTATGGAAATAGAAATGTTTTGTAATTGTTTGATAGAACAAATTATTTTAGGTGAAAATTTATCAATAATTGAAAACCTATCAAACATATTAAGACAAAAGTATTTAGATAAGATTAAGACAAATACAAAAAAGAAAATTGTTTTAATTACATTAGGTATAGGTATTACACTTATAAATATTAGTTTATTAGTGTTTTATCCAATATTTAATTCATTTAGTGAAGGATTTAAAAATATTTTTTATTAGGAGGTATGATGAAAAAAATAGTCAAATTAGTAAAATCTAAAAGAGGTTCAGAAGTAGTACAAGTATTAATGGTTTCAGCAGTATTCTTAGTATTAATTGCAACAGTATTTTATAAAAATATAAGTGGAATATTAACTAATATTTTTGGAGATATTGAAACATGGTTTAATAATAATAGTGATGCAATATTTGTTGAAGTTTCTGCACCACAATAATGAAAAAATACATTTTAGCAATATTATCATTTATTATTTCATGTATATTGTTTTTTATATTAATTTCAATTCAAAAACAAGTCATAGATAAAGATAATCTAATCTCAATATATGTTTCAAACAAAGATATTACAAAATATAGTAATATAATACAAGAAGATTTAATTGTTTGTTATTCAACAAAAGATAATGCAAAAAAATGTAATTTACTTACAGATATAAAAGAAATTGAAAATATGGTTACAAATAATCAAATTAATCAAGGTGAAATTATATCAAAAGATATGATGATAAATAAAGATGATATAAACACAAATATTGATGATAACCAGTTAGAAAAAGTTTGTATAAAGTTAAAAGATACAGATGTTTTGCTTAGCCAACTTATAAATGAAAATAGTATTATTAATGTGTATATAACCATAAATTCTAGTTATAGACCACAAGATATTAATAATTATGAAGTTGCAAATATCACATCTGATAAAGTTAATGATACTACATTTTTATACTTACCAAAAATTAAACCAGTTATGTGGTTAGATGAAACAGGAAAAAAATATAGTGGTACAGAAAAATTAAGTAGTATTATTTTGGAAGTTACAAAAGAACAAGCTATATATATAAATAGTGTAAAAGGTATTGCTGATTTTAAAATTACATTAAATTAGGAGGAATATGAATATTTTACTTATTGAAAATAAAATGGTAGATGATATATATAATCAAATTATTGAAAACATTGAACATCACAAATTTAAAATTTGTAAAAAAGAAAGTATGTCAAAATTAAAAACCAAATATGATTTATATTGTATATTTTTAGAAGATAGAAATGATATTAATTATTACAAAGAAAAAGTAGAAAATAAAAATGTAATAGTATTAATTCAAAATACAAATGAAGGTATGATTTTAGAAATATTAAAAAATATAAAAATAATTGATGTTATATATATTGGTACAAATGTAATCAGCATAACTGATAGAGTCAAAAGTAATATTCAAATGTTAGAGGAAGGTGAAAATGAAAAAGTTAATTAGTATAGTAATGTGTTTTATTTTAATAAATAGTATGTGTTTTGCATATATTAGTGATATTCAAACCCATTGGGCATATGAGCATATAGTAAGGAATGTTAATAATGAATATATTAATGGATATCCAGACAATACATTTAAACCAGATGATTATATAAAAGAAAATGAGTTTATTAAAATACTTGTTAAAATAATGGAAAATAGCATACTGCCATTAAAACAGGAATGGGACAAGCCGTTTATCGAATATGCAATAAAAGTAGGTTTAATTAATAATGAAGAAAAAGATTACAATAAATTTATTAAACGAGAAGATTGTTTTGAGATTATATATAATTTTTTGTATATAAATCTAAAAGATATTAAAGATGAATTTAATAAACCACTAGATAATGTGGAAGATAAGATAGATTTATTGTATAAACTAAATATTGTTAATGGATATCCAGATAATACTTTAAAATTGGAAAACAATATTACAAGGGCAGAAACTACTAAGTTAATTAATAAAACAGTGGATTATATAGATTTATGTATATATGAAAATCAAATAGATTTACAATTCTTTAATACAGAAAATATATATGATTATACTAATTATACAAATAAAAATGACAACCTATTTTTAAACAATTTTAAAATATCAAATAATAAAGTTTTATATAATGATTTAGGTAGATATAGCAAATATACAAATAAATATATTGATAAATATAACAATAAAGTAATTGATATTTTATTAACATTAATTAATAAAAATAATTATGTTGTAAATACATATTTAGATGAGCAAAAATGTATAATTATTGGTTATGGCGAAAAAAAGGAGTATGTATATAACAATAATGTACTTTTTGAAGTAATTTTATATGAAGATACAAAATCATTAAATAATAATTTTAAATATAATGTGAAAATAAATGTATATCAATTATGGAAAGAATTAAATGAAATAAAACAAGATATAAAAACTAATAAGTATTATTTAAATAAATTACTAAAAGTATTAGATGTATTTATAATAAAAGAAGATGTGAATAAAATAAATAATTTTATTATTCAAAGTAATCAAACTAATCTATATAACTCCAATTCATATATAGAAAAAATTGATAATTGTATTTATATTTATATAAATATATAGTTAAAAGTTAATAATTTTGTAGGTGTAGCATTCTAATAATATTTTAAAATATTTTAATAAAAATATTTATTCTTAATAATATATAAACACTTCCTTTCAAAGTGGTAAATATGAATTTAGAAATCTATTATATATAAAAAATTTTCCCTATAAGGGCTACACCTACAAGTTAATTTATTTAGGAGGTAAATTTGAAATCTAATACAAACATAAAAACACATGTAAATAAAATTATAATATTAAGTATATTGTTAGTTTATATGCTAGGAATTAATATATATGCTATAAGTGATAATTTTCATAATATTATAAATGTAATGGGCATAAGAAAAATAAATAATCAAGGATATGAAATAAATGAAGAAATATACTATAAATATAATCTACTTGTATATGGTACACCAGAACTTGCAATAAATGAATCAACACAAAGATGGAAAAATGTTAAAGATGGTAAATGGGTAAAAAATGGACAAAGAGGAGAATATAGGATATTAGGTTATAACAATATTGGAAAAGTTGTAAATAACCATGAGTTTCCAGAAGATATAGTGCCGTCAAGCCTGCCAACTGATTGGACATATAAGGAACTTACAGATGGGTTATCTTCTTGGAATAATACAAGCCTATATATGTATTATGCTCAAAAAGATTATATGCAAAATACTAATTTAATTAGAAATAATACTACATATAATTTGAATTGTAATGATATAGGTTTAAATAAAACAAGAGTGGATAATTATGCTACATGGAAAACTAAAGGTGTAATATATACAAATAGAATTGATCCATATGGAAAAGTATGGGAGGCTACATTTTTAACAGAACCCATAGGAGCTAATGTAGGGTTTAATAGTAGTTTAGAAACAAATAAAAACACATATACAATGGGTAGAATGAATGATTATATAGATATACCAATTATATATGGGACTCAAGTGACAAATACAGGTAAATATATAACCCCTCAGCAAGTAAAATTAATTGAAACAAATGTATATGTAAATGATTATAAGGTACTAAGTGATAGTAATTCTAACACATTTACTACAAATAATAGTGGTAAAGTTAGAATATATAGGACAATGTTTGAAAATAAATTAAAAAGTCAGCAGGTTGAGGTTATAATAAAAGTTAGATCTAAACTATTTACACAGTTTACAACAGACTTACCTTTATATAGTAAAGCAGAAAAAACAATAATATTAACAATATTACCATGGTTTATTGATTCAGAAGGATATATGCCTCCAAAAGATACACCATATAAAGATACATTAAATGAAGATGAATATACTGATCCAATATATGAATATCCGGAAAATAACGATGATACTAACAATATATCTTCAACAATTGATTTGAGAAGAATTACAACTAAAAATAATATAACATATTATGAGGAATTAAATAAAACTAATTCAACGAATTCTGATAATTCATATGGTTTTATAAATGCAGGAAATTATTTGGGTATAAAGGTAAATACACCTGATACTGTGTATAAAGTGGAAATGTCTATAAATGGTGATAGTTCCATTAAAACATTTGATGATAAAACTAAGAGATTTGAATGGGATGAAATTATAAATAGAGGAGAAGCCACTAGATATCCTAATCTAGACACCTATTATAAAGATTATGAAAATACATTACAGTTAATACCAAATAGTGATAATACTGTATATACAATTAATTATTTGATACCATATGAAACAAAACAAACTCTGCATTCATGGAATAGTATTAGAAGTTTAACAGGACAATCTTTAAATCTTGATACTAATTTACTTACCAATAGAATTATTAATCCTTATACTATTGATTTTGATGTTTATAGATTGGTTACAGTAACAGATGACAAAGGAAATGTTAGTACATATACAGAAATTGATAAATATACAGTTTGTTTTGATGTTTTTGAATGCTGGACTAATTTATATAACAGAGATATCACACCATATATTTTAAATAAGCAAAAAGATATAAAGAGTGTAGATGAATGGATACAATAATGATTAATAAAATAAGGAAACAAGTAATAAAAAAATTATTAGATAAAAAAGGTGATATGTCTGTATATGTAATTACATTAACTGCAATTTTTATAATATTTATATTAATAGCATTTAGTATATGTGTATTATTTGTAAATATATATTCAGTTGTCTATGATTATAAAATGGATTTATATAATTTGAATAAAAGTGCAGTTATATCAGTTAATAAGGTAAAAGGCAGTTATGGTATTTATGAATATGATAAAAATGAGTATTTAGAAAAGTTTAAAGAAATGTTAATAAAATCATATAACTTAGATATTAATTTAAAAAATGGTAGTAAGTTTATAAAACAAATTGAAATATTAGAATATGAAATATATAAAAATGGACAAACAGATAGCATAACTAAAAAACATATTCAAAATGATACAATTCATGTTGTAACAAATATTACATTTGAGCCAATATTGTTTAAGTTCATATTTCCAAATAATTGCACATTTAAGCTACATAATGATATTAGTATAAAGTTATATAACTAGGAAAGGATATTTGATGAAAAAGGCTAATTCTGTGATTACACTACCATTGCTAATTGCATTTTCTACTATAGCAATTGCAACATTTAGTATATTTTTAATAAATATATTAAAACCATATATAATGTATGAAAAATTATTATCAACCTCACTTAAATATATGTTTATAATTGAAGAGTATGGATATTTAAATAGTAGTGATAAAAAGAATTTGATACAAGATTTGAAAAATCAAGGATTTGATGAATCATATATTAGTATACAAGCAACAGATACAAAACAGGATTATGGTAATGAAGTACACCTTATTATTACATATAATTATGATTTGAGTTTATCTGTGTTTAGAAGAAATACTTTATCAATTAAAAGGAAAAATAAAACAGTACCTATGAGAGTTATAAAGTATGGTGTATCAAAAATATGATACTTTTTTTTGTTAAAAAGACAAAAAAGTATTGAAACGATATTTAAAACATGCTAAAATAAAGGAGAAGAAGCAACTTAATGAATAACAATACACCTAAAAGTGACTATATGTTTAAGAAAATATTTGGTAAAAAAGGA
>CAZFOR010000028.1:0-16714 GCA_964520895.1 uncultured Eubacteriales bacterium
ACTAAATAATTGATAATTCTTTCATCAAAATCATCTCCACCTAGTCTATTATTACCACTAGTAGCTAAAACTTCAAATACACCATCACCAATATCTAATATTGATACATCAAATGTTCCTCCACCTAAGTCATAAACCATTATTTTTTGTTCTTCACCTTTATCTAATCCATATGCTAATGATGCAGCAGTAGGTTCATTAATAATTCTTAATACCTCTAATCCTGCTATTCTACCAGCATCTTTTGTTGCTTGTCTTTGTGAATCACTGAAATATGCAGGTACAGTAATTACAGCTTGTGTAACTTTTTGTCCTAAATAATTTTCAGCATCTGATTTCAATTTTTGTAATATCATTGCAGATATCTCTTGAGGTGTATATGATTTATCATCAATTTTAACCTTTCTATCTGTTCCCATATCTCTTTTAATTGAGATAACTGTTTTATCTGGATTAGTAACAGCTTGTCTTTTTGCTATTTGACCTACTAATCTTTCGTCATTTTTTGAAAATGCAACAACAGAAGCTGTTGTTCTATTTCCTTCTGCATTAGGTATTACAACTGGTTCTCCACCTTCCATAACAGCAACACATGAATTTGTTGTACCTAAATCAATTCCTATAACTTTTCCCATTTTAAATTCCTCCTTACAATATACTTACTTTTAAGATTTCTTAAACCTTAATCTTTTGTGTTTTTATATATAAATAAAGTTATTACTTTATTATATCCATTAATTAGCAACTTTAACCATTGCATATCTTATAACTTTATCACCTAGTTTATATCCTTTTCTGAAAACCTCAACAATCTCCTTTTCTCCATAGTTTGGATCATCTATATGATTTACAGATTCATGTAAATTAGGATCAAATGTTTCATTTAATGATTTAATTTCCTCAACATTATATTTTTTTAATACATCTATAAATTGTTTATGAATTAAATTAATACCATCTTTTAAATCACTATCTTGTGAATTATCTATTGCTTTATCTAAATTATCAATTACTTCTAGAAAATTAGAAATAATATCTGAAATTAATGAATTATATAATTGTTCTCTTTCTTTATTACTTCTTTTTTTATAATTATCAAATTCAGCCATTACTCTTTGAAGGCTTTCATAATTCTTTTTAGCTTCTTCTTTTTTTTCTTCTAATTCCTTTTTTACACTAATTAAAACTTCATCTTGTTTTTCTTCTGAGCAATCACACCCACAATTATCTTCTGGTGTGCATTCACAATCAGGACCACATCCACATTTTTTTTCTTCTTCTTTAAGCTTTTTACTCATCCAAATACCCTCCTTCTCTATATTTATCATTTAATATTTCTTTTATACATCTAATTACTGATAATACTTTTGCATAATCCATTCTTGTAGGCCCTATAATTCCAACAATTCCTAAATTTTGTGGACATTTAAATGTTATTAATGAAAAATCTTTAAATTCTGAGTTGTTATTTTCATCGCCAATATATATATTTACATCATCATCTTCAACATTTAAAACTTCTCTTATTAGTTGTTTTGTTTCTAATACATCTAAAAATTTCTTTGCTACATTAGCACTTTTAAATTCAGGATGATTATATATGTTATTTGCACCATCATAAGTAATATCATTTTTTTTTATTATATTAGTTATTTCATGTAATATTGGTATTAATATATCTAAATAATTACTAAGTTCTGCCCCAACATATTTAATTGGATCAATATCAATATCTTTTACATAAACATCTACTAATTTTGCTCTTAATATATTATTTAATTTTTCAATAATATCTTCTGATACTTCTTTTTCAAGTTTAATAATTGTTTCTTTAATTGCTCCTTCTTTTGTTAGAACAACAATTAACAACATATTATTATTTAATAATACAAGCTTAATATCTTCAATTACAGCTTCATATATATCTGGTCCTGCTGATATTACAGTATATTTAGTTATATCTGAAACTGCTTTACTAATATGTTTTACAATTTCACTTACTTCTAATATTTCTCTTTCAACATTATTTCTAATAAATTTTACTTCTTCTTCACCTAATTTGTTAGTTTTCATTAAACTATCAACATAAAATCTATATCCCAGTGTTGATGGTACTCTACCAGAAGATGTATGTGTTTTATCTAAATATCCCATTTCTTCAAGCTCTGCCATTTCATTTCTAATAGTTGCAGGACTTACACCTAAATTATAGTTATCAACCAATGTTTTTGAACCTACTGGTTGTACATTACCAATATAATCTTCAATAATAGTTTGTAATATTTTCTTTTTTCTATCATTTAACATTATATCAACTCCTTTTTTAGCACTTATATTGTTTGAGTGCTAAATACTATAATAAAATATCACTTTCATTAGCACTTGTCAATACCTTTTGCTAAAAAAATATTTTTTCTTTAAAGAACCTGAATCATATAAAAAAGAATACCAGTTTTATACTGATATTCTTATACACAATTATTATTTATTAACTTTCCAATACAAACTTATTAATTACATCAGCAACACCATTTTCATCATTAGATGGCGCAATATAATCAGCTGCTTCTTTATATTTAGGTGCTGCATTATTCATAATAACACCTAGACCAGCTTTTTTAACCATTTCAACATCATTAGCATTATCACCTATTGCTATTACTTCACTAATACCTATATTTAGTTTATTAATTAAATATTCAATAGCACTAGATTTATTCGCATCTTTTTTTGATACTTCTGTATAATAATATGAAACTTCTACTGTTTCACTTCCAACATTAATCATTTTCCTTGATGAATGAGATACATCTAAAACAGTTACATCTTCATTTGCCCTTAATTTGCGTATAATACTATCAAAAACGCTTTTATCCTCATCACAGATAGTTATCTTAGATACCAGCATATCCGGGTTATTTTTAAGCAATTCTTGCATATTATTACATATATTAATTTTAATCTTTCTATCTGGTGATAATTTCTTGTTTTCCATATTATAAAAAAGTGCACTATATACTATTTTTTTAGTAAAAACCTCATTCAATGTATATAAATTATAATTTATAGAATTTTCATCACATATTTGCACTATTCTTAGTGCAGTATCTCTACTCATAAGATTACGATATATATCTTCATCTGTTTTTAAATCAGTTATAATTGCTCCATTTCCAGATATTACATATGAATCAAGCCCTATTTGTTTAGCAAATAAACTTGTAGAAGAAGAAACTCTTCCAGAAGCAAGAACAATTATAGTACCTTTTTCTTGTGCATTTAATAATACTTGTTTTGTTTCATCTGTAATCTGACTATATGAATTTAACAATGTTCCATCTAAATCTATAAAAACTATTTTGTACATATTTTCTCCTTATTTCGTATATCTATCTAAAATCGTAGCAATTTCTGCTCTTGTTATATATCCATTTGGTTTAAAAGTGTTATCTGGATATCCATTTATTATACTATTTGCATAACATGATACAATTTCATCTTTAAATTTACTATTGCTAATATCAGTTAAATTAGTAGTTTTATATGATAAATCAGGCAAAAACGGATCTAATAAAGCAACTACTTCTTGTCTTGTTATTGGATCATCCATTTTTAATTTATTACCAAATACATAGTTTATAGTTTTATATCCTGCACCATTATTATAATCATTCAAATAATACGCATAATATTTCATTAAACTATCATAATCATTTTTTGACCAATTTGTTATAAAATCAGAAGGATAATATATATCTGATATAGTATAATAATATTTATTCTCATATTTCATAGTTCTAGCTAATAATGCAATATATTCTATTCTACTAACATTACTATCTGGTTTATATGTATTATCTTCATAACCATTTATAATATTTTTATCTGACATATTTTCAATTGAATCCTTTGCCCAGTGCGAATTAATATCACTATAGTACATAGTAGAATTTAATTTTATATTTTTACTATAATCAGCTAAATCAATTCCATATCTGACTATTTCATTATTTTCTATATTATATACACCCTCTACAACATAAATTGGTTTATCTAATGTCAAAAAACCATTCCAATATGGTGTCTTGTTACCATTAACATAATATTCTGCTGTTACTTCTGATGGTACCCATCCATATCCTTCAAAATATACTTCTACCCAAGCATGATATATAGTAGTAGTGTCCATCATTTCGCCTTTTTCCAGTCCTTCTGTTCTAAAACCAGTAAGAACTCTTGCTGGTATATTAGAGGCTCTGCATAATGCTACAAATAATGTAGCATATTCTTCACACACACCTCTTCCTGTTAGTAATCCTGATAATGCACCTTTGTTTCTATATTGTACAGATACATCATAACTTATATGCATATTAACAAACTCGAAAATATTCTTAACTTTTTCATAATCATTTTTACAATTTTGTGTCAATTCATTTGCCTTTTCAATTATTCTGGCATCATTACTTTCTATATTCTCGCAAGGTCTTAAATATATACTTTTAACATCTTGCGAAGCATTAGCAGCTGTTATATTTTTAGTATAATCTGATACTTCAACATCTTTTTTAATACTTATAGTATAATTTTTAATTTTACTATTTCCAATATCATATCTAGCTATTCTATTACCATAATCATCAAAAATATATCTAGTTGGTTTAGGAGAAATTGTTATTGTTCCTTTTTGATAATTCGTTTCATTTATAGATCCAATAAATATCTCGATAAAAGCTCCATTTGGAGTTGTTCCATTATTCTTAAAATAATATTTATCTTCAACAGTATATGAACTAACTATTGCATAACAATTACTTATACATATAACTAAAATACATATTATAAAACTAATTTTTCTCTTCATTTCATCACCTACATTTATTCTAATATACTTGTAGGATATTTGCAATACAAAATTTAATTTTTCTAAAAAATAGTAAAAAGAAACCCCTTCAAGCATATAGCTTAAAGGGGTTTCTTTTTAACTGGATTATCTTGCGTCAATCCAGCCACCTTCTGAAGATGATTCTGTCCTTGAAGGACGGCTATCATCATTCGAAGATGTTGTTGCCGATGTTCCATGCACTGGACGTTCATCACTACTCGAGCTTGCACTCGATGAAACAGATGAAGACGAAGTTGACACATTGTGCACCGGGCGCTCATGCGAAGATGAGCTTGTTGATGTTGATCTAGAACTACTTCTACTAGAAGACTGTTCAGATACTATATCAACTTCCCAAGTAGTGTTGTTTCTGTTTCCAGAATCAGAAATCCACTGTCCATCTGTAGTAGTAACATTGTGAACCGGGCGCTGTTCCTGAACAACAGGAGCAGGTGTAGCTACAGGTGCTTCGGGAGTAGCTACTGGTTTTTCAACCTTAGGAGCTTCCGTCGGAGCCTGTGTTGCCGGAGTTTGAACTGCCGGAGCCTGTGCTGGCTTCTGTGTTGATGTTGAGGTTGAAGTAGTTGCCGTATATGTCACTGTCGACTTTGACGGCTTAGCAACTGTTTTCGCAACTGTTGCTACTTCTTCAATCTTCTCTTCAACTGCTACTTCATCATGATGATGAATCTTGCAGCTAAAGTCCATTACTGCCGTCAACTGAGATACTCTTTCAGTAATGGTTAAACCCTCAGCATTTACAACTCCCCACAATTTTTCCAGATATTCAACCATTTCAACCATGTAGGTATTGTTGGTCTTAAGAACATCTGTCACTTCTAAGCTTTCTAGTTTAACATCCTTGTGCGTTTCCACTATCTCGTTCCACTTGGAAACGAGTGTGGAAATCTCGTTCCGCTCTTCGTCAGTTAGTGTTGCCGGAGTTTGAACTGCCGGAGCCTGTGCTGGTGTTGCTACCTGCTTTTTCGGCCAAAGCAGGCAGATTACTGCCGTAACCAATAAAATGGCTACAACAATTATTGCTATCATTTTTACTTTCTTTTGAGTCATGACGACTCCTCCTTCTGGCCTTTTAGGCCGATTATTTTTTTAAGCGCAAATTGCACTTATTAATGCTAATTTCATAAAGTAAAAGGAGAGATCGTATTCTCATCTCTATCTTTAACACTAAAAATTAGTATTAATAAATGCAATTATTTGCTATGTATATATATTATACCACTTTTACGCAAAGTTTTCAAGCATTTTCTGGTAATTATAGGTTATTAGCGATATATTTACGCAATAAAAAATAGAGCTAATTGCTCTATTTTTTACCAAATTATTTCATAATTGTTTCATATCCATTTGATGTAAATCTAGAATTATGCATATCTGCACTTGCTTCTAATATATCAGCATAGTATTGTGTATTTGCATTTACATCTGAAAATCTTTTTGTTAATGTTCCATTAGATCCATCAACTGATGGTCCTCTAAATAGACAACTGTTAATTATATTAGCTGTTTCAGCTCTAGTTACCATTGAATCAATATTATTAACATTGCTTATCATGTTTAATCTAGTTAATTGTGCTACATATTTACTATACCATTGTGATTGATTTACTGTTGACAATTTAATGGGTTGTTCTTTTATTTTAAATGGATTATTAGCACTATTATTATCTACTTCGAATTTTCTCGCTATTACTGTTGTTAATTGCGCTTTTGTAACTTTATCACCTGGTCTAAATGATCCATCTTCATAACCTTCCATTAAACCATATTTTGTTACTGTCATTATAGCATCTGTTGCCCATCTATATGGGTTAGTAGCTATAACATCAGCATCTGTATATGTTACTTTTTGATTTGTTACTAATGGTATATCAAATATTCTAACTAGTACCATTGCCATTTCTGCTCTATTTAATCCCTCATTTGGTCTAAATGTATCTGTTCCTGCATCACCAATCATATATGGTTCATGCCTTGTAGTTATTGTTGTATTTGCTGTATATACCATATTTTGAACTGCTGATGTATCAACACCAGATGTAGTAGTAAGTTTAGCTATAGGTGTAACCATTATATTATTTCCACTTCCTATTGAAGTATACGCTAATATAACTGGTATTGTACCAGATTCACCTTGTTCTAAACCATTAAATGTCCATTTAAGTGTCTTACTATCTACCATTGTACCACCTTTTGTATCAATAAATCTAATTGATACATTCTCTGGTATACTAAATGTTAATGTAACTTCACCAGTTATTTTAGCACCTAAATTAGTATAATCTATATTGTATTGTGCATTTTCATTAATCATATATCTATTTTTATTACCTTGAACATTTGATATATTTCTTAATGAAACAGCTAATCCTGAAACATTTTTATTTATAACTTCATCAGGTTGTACAATTACAGTATATTGTGTATTACCACTTTTATCTTCAACTCTAAAGCAATATTCTTGCCAATCTGAATATACTCCATCAGTAGATTGTGCTCTTACTTTAAAATAATATATTTGTGAATCTGTATATTTTTCCGGTATACTTATTTCAACTGCACTTGATGATTTGTATACAATACTATCATTTTCAAATTGATATTCAATAGTTTTAATTCCTTTGTCATGTGTTGCTGTTAACTCAACTTTTTGTGTTGATGAAAATATGTATTTTGAAGCAGTTGACATTGTTATACCATTTGTTATTGCATAAACTATTGGTTTTTCACTTGTACTATCATCAGTTGACACTTTAAATTGATATACATACCAACCAGCAACATTTCCATCTTTAGATGTAACCCTTATATTTAAGTAATGAATGTTTCCATCTAAACATGTATCAGGTATTGTTAATGTTGTACTACTTCCGTTTATAGTTTTTGTTGAATTATTATCAAAATAATATTCTATTTTACTAATACCACTATCATGTTTTGCAGATATTTTTATTGTTTGGTTTTTTCTAAAAATGTATTTATCATTAGTATTCATAATTATAGTAGAGTTTGAACTATTTACTGTTGTAACTGTAACATCTGGCTGAACTTCTTCCACAACATTATATCTAAATTTGTATGTAAACCATTCAGATGCTTGTCCATTTGCTGCTATAACCCTAATATCCATTGTATGTACATTTCCATCTTGATATTTAGCAGGAATTGTTATACCTTGTGATGGATTATATAATGCTTGTGTAGAATCATCATCAAATCCATATTCAATTCTATCAATTCCACTATCATGTGATGCTGTTATTGTCAACACTTGGTCTATTTCTAATAAATATGTTTTTGTTGTATTCATAGTAGTTCCATTTGTTCTTAAAGTTAGTGTAGGATCTTCCATTTCCACTTCTACTTTAAAAGTATATGTATACCAACCTGAACTTGTTCCATCTGTTGACATTGCTTTTACATCTAAATAATGAACATTTCCATCTTTATATTTACTTGGTATTGATATTGTTTTACTACTTGCATATATCATTGATGTTGCATCTGCATCAAAACCATATTCTATAGATGCTATACTTCCACTAGGTGAAGCCACTATTTTTATTGTTTGACTTTCACTTAATATATAGCTATTAGATTGATTCATTGTTATCGTTCCATTGCTTCCATATGTTGTAGCTGTTATAGATGGTTTTGTACTTGATTGTTGTACTACTTTAAAAGTATATGTATACCAACCTGAACTTGTTCCATCTGTTGACATTGCTTTTACGTCTAAATAATGAACATTTCCATCTTTGTATTTACTTGGTATTGATATTGTTTTACTACTTGCATATACTATTGATGTTGCATCTGTATCAAAGCCATATTCTATGGATGCTACATTAGGTGAAGCCTTTACTGTTATCGTTTGGGTATCGCTTAAAGTATAACCATTTGATGTATTTAATGTTGTTGTTCCACTGCTTCCAACAGTAGTTGCTACTATTGTTGGTTTCGTTGCTGCAAATACCATAATTGGAGTTAATATATTTAATACCATACATAAACATAATATTATTGATACTACTTTTCTATTCATAATTTATTCCTCCTAAATATAATTTTTTTGCAATATTTTTATGCGTAAATCTTCCATATTATTATTATATACCAAATATATTTATTATTCAATACTTTTTCCATAATTATGTAAAATTGTTATGTTAACAGTTCTATAAGCAAAAAAACACACCACAGTTTACACTGTGATGTGTTTTTACTTTATCTTTTAAAATTTTAATATATTTATTTTACCATTACTTCTGTTCCACTTGATGTAAATCTTGAATTATGCATTGGAGCACTTGCTTCTAAAATATATTCATAATTTTGTGTATATGCGTTAACATCAACGAATGTTGTAGTTAATGCGCCATTCGCACCATCTACTGATGGCCCTCTAAATAATACTGTACTAATTAATTTAGCTGTATCTGATCTTGAAATTATTAAATCCAAGTTTCCATCAATTGTATTAGCAAAATCAGGTAACATATTTAATCTAATCATTTGAGCTAAATATTGTGCTGCCCAGTGACTATCATAACCGTAACTTGCATATACTGAACTTAAGTTATTAAACCATTTAATTGGATTTTCTTTAACTGCAAATGCGTTAGTTGTTGTTGAACTTCCGCCATCAATTGCAAATTTTCTAGCCAATATTGTTAATAATTGAGCTTTTGTTACTTTATCTCCTGGTCTAAATGATCCATCTTCATAACCTTGCATTAATCCATATTGAGTTACTGTCATTATAGCATCTGTTGCCCATCTATATTCATTTTGTGCTATAACATTAGCATCTGAATATGTAACTGCTGCATTTGTTACTAATGGAATATCAAATATTCTAACTAATATAATAGCCATCTCTGCTCTATTTAATCCTTCATTTGGTCTAAATGTATTAGTTCCTGCATCACCAATCATAAATGGTTCATGTCTTGTTGATATAGTAGTATTTGCATTAAATATTAAATTAGCTACTGCTGAACTATCTGTAAGTGATCCTGATTTAATTGTAGCATAAGGTTTTACTATACTACCATTTGAAGGAATTCCTGTATATGTTAATATTACAGGTATTGTTCCTTTTTCACCAGCTTTTAATCCATTAAATGTCCATCTTAATGTATTAGAATCTATAACTGTTCCACCTTTTTTATCTATAAAGTTAACTGTATATCCTGCTGGTATTACAAAATCTATATATACATCTCCTGTAATTTCTGCTCCACCATTTACATAGTCTATATTATATTGTACATTTTCATTTATTGAATAAAAATTCTTATTTCCTGTTTTTGTTGTTACAGGTACATTTCTTAAAGCTATTGATAAAGCATTTAAATTTGTATTAAATTTCTCATCATTTAATATTATAAATGGATATGTTGTAGTACTTCCATCTTTAATCATAAATACATATGTATACCAACCTGAACTTGTTCCGTCATTTGATTCTAATCTTACATCTAAATAATGTATATATCCATCATTATATTTTGCTGGTATTGATATTGTTTTACTTGATCCATATGTTGTTGTTGATGCATCATTATCAAAACCATATTCTATTAATTTAATTCCACTACTATGTGTACCAGTTATTGTTACTTGTTGGTTTTCAGCTACAATATATTTATCTATTGTATTCATTACTGTTACAGATGTTTTACCTTGTGTTGTTACTTCTAATTCTGGTCTGTTTGAATCAGTTATATATTTAAATTTATATGTAAACCAATCTGAACTTGTTCCATTAGATGCTTCAACTCTTATATCTAAATAATGTACATTTCCATCTTGATACTCACTTGGTATAACAATTTGCTCATTTGGTGAATATATAAATTGTGATGGTTCATTATCAAATCCATATTCTATTAATCTAATTCCACTATAATGTGATGCTTTTAAACTTAATGTTTGATATACATCTAGTTCATAAACTTTTGATGTATTCATAGTTGTTCTATTAGTTGATAATGTTAATGTTGGTTGTTCACCATAATAGTAATCATCATCATAATAGTAGTAATGATCATCATCATAATAATAACTATCACTTGAACTTACCATAAATTTATATGAAAACCACTCACTTGTTGATCCATCTTTTGCTTCAACTTGTACATCTAAATAATGTAAGTTTCCATCTTTATATTTACTTGGTATTGATATTGTTTTATTACTTGAATATACATATTGTGTTGATGCATTATCAAATCCATATGATATTTTGTATATTCCACTATTATGTGTTGCTGATACATTTATTGTTTGTGATGTTCCTATTAAATATGTATTTGATGTATTTAAGTTTTTAGTTCCTGATGATCCTGTTGTTGTTACTCTTAATGTTGGTTCAATACCTGAATAGTAGTAGTTATCATCATAATAATTATCGTTATAATAATTGTTATTTGAACTTACCATAAATTTATATGTATACCAGTTACTTACTGATCCATCAGTTGCTTCAACTTGTATATCTAAATAATGTACATTTCCATCTTTATATGTTGATGGTATTGATATTGTTTTATTACTTGAATATGCATATTGTGTTGATGCATTATCAAATCCATATGATATTTTGTATATTCCACTATTATGTGTTGCTGATACATTTATTGTTTGTGATGTTCCTATTGTATATGTATTTGATGTATTCATTGTTGTTGTACCTGATGTTCCTGCTGTTGTTACTTTTAATGTAGGTTCAACACCTGAATAACTGTTATTGTTTGAACCTACTGCAAATTTGTATGTATACCAATTTGAATAAGTTCCATCTGTAGCTTGTGCTCTTACATCTAAATAATGTAAGTTTCCATCTTTATATGTTGATGGTATTGTTACTGTTTTGCTACTTGTGTATGAAAACTGTGTTGCATCATCATCAAAACCATATTCTATCGCATAAATACCACTATTATGTGATGCTGATAAAACTATTGTTTGTGATGTTCCTATTTTGTATGAATTTGTTGTATTCATTGTTGTTGTACCTGATGTTCCTGTTGTTTTAGCAACCACTGTTGGTGCTATTGCTGCAAATGCTGTTCCTATTGGTAATAACATTGTTGCTAACATTACTATTACCATTACCATTGATATGAATTTTTTATTCATAAAATTACCTCCTAAAATCTTTCTTAAAATTTTACTACTATTATATTATACATTATTTTTTAATATATTTCAATATGTATTTTTCATAATTATGTAAACTTTTTGTAAATATCATTTACTATTTAATTTATCAATATATATTCTGTACCATTACTGTTTATTCTATAATAGTGTGTATACGCTGTTGCCTCTAATATATCTTGATAATATTTCGTATAAGAATTTACATCTGAAAAATAGCTAATTAAATTACTACTTGTATTGTTAATTTGTGATCTATATAATGCTGAATTAACTATATTAACTGTTTCACATCTTGTTATTGGCATATCTAATGTACTATATACATTTACATTATCGATTTTAACAATATTTAATCTAATTAACTCTGATAAGTTTGATAAATACCAAGAATTATCTTGTATACTAGCACTATTTAAATTGTTAAATATTTTTAATGGTTCATTATATATATTTACCGCTTCTGAATATTTATTATTTAATACTCTTGCCAATATAGTTATTAACTCAGCTTTAGTTATATAATTATCTGGTCTAAAACTACCATCTTCATACCCTTTAAGTAATCCCAAATTATAGCATGTTATAATATCTCTTTTTGCCCAACTGTAATTATTATCTATATACCCCATATCTGTAAAATTACCATAACTACCACTATTACCTAATTCAAATGCTCTAACTAATATTACGCAAAACTCTGCTCTTGTTAATCCATCATTTGGTCTAAAATTATTTGTACCCTCATCACCATACATATATGGTTTATGTGAAATATAGTTTGTCACACTTGTATTTTTATATATTCTTTCAATTACCTTACTGTTATTAGTTGTATAGTTATTTAGCATAATTCTTGCAGTAGGTATAATTTGTATATTATTTGAACTTATACTTGTATATTTAAGTTTAATAGGTAAAGTTAATGTTGTATTAGAATATACATTATTAATATACCATGTTATTTTTCTTCCAGACACTGTCCCATTTGAAGTATTAATATATGACACATTAATATTACTTGGTACTTCAAATTCTATTTTAACATTATCATAATTTGAATATGTATATGGAATATATACATCAATATTATATGTTATTTCTTCATTTACTAAAAAATTAGTTTTACCTTTTTCAAACCCTGTTATGTTTCTAAGTGATATTTGTGGATTATTAACATCTCTATTAATATTAAGCATTTCACCTGTTTTATATATTAGTGGATACGTATATGTATTAATATTGCTTTCCTTTACATCACTAAAATTAATATAATATGTATTCCAATTTGTATAATTTCCATTAACACTTGCCCTTACAGCTAATGTGTTTGTATCTAGTATTTCCTTTGGATCAGAAATAGTTGCATTATTTAAATATACTGTTTTTGTAGATTCGTCATTCCATTTATATTGCACACTAGATAATGAGATATCTCCATCACCTTTTACTTTTATTACATCATCATCTCTTACTATATATGGTATTGAATTATACGTATTAATTGAATTATCATTTATATATACTTTAAATTCAGGAGTTATATATGTATTATTTGTATAATATACCTTAAATGTATATTCATTTGATTTAATATACTCATTATTATTATCCAAAATATATGCATATATTTTCAATGTATTTGATGTATCATACTTTATATTTGAAGGTATTGTTATTCTACCTTGATCATCATATATTATTTTTACAGCATCATTATTCCATTTATATACTATTCTTTCTACCGTATCACCATAATTAGATGATACATCAAAATATCCATTACTATTTGATATAACACTCTGGTTATTTGAAACTGTATTTCCATTAAATTTAATATTTAGTCCAAAATTAATATCTGGTACATTATCTTTATAAAGATATATGTTATATGAATATGTTTTTGAAACAATCTCATTATTTATATTTGATTTTACTTTAATATTTAAAGTATGCCAATTATCCATACTTAAATTTGTAGGTAATGAAATATTAAAATTTGTTGATGTTGTTTCTGTATTTTCCAATTCATCAAAATTGTATATTACACTTTTAAAATTGCTTGCATTTCCTATTGTTATATTAAAATATGTATCCTTTTTAATGTAATAGTTATTGTCTAATATGTAATTATCTCCATTAACTTTTATATTAACAATTGGCTTTTCATATGTTTCAATATTATTAATATTTATTTTATATTTATACTCTATAGACTGAGTTTTACTGTTGTCATTAGCTACTGCTTTTACATATATATAATTTTCTTCATTTATATTAAATTTATTATTTAACAATATATTTGTAGGATTTATTGTAACAGTAGTATATGTACCATTATTTATTTTATATTGTATTTGATTTATACCCATACTATGTGTTGAAACTAATCTCAAAGTTGAATAATTATTAATATAGTTTTCTGTATTTTCATTAATTACTTTGTTATCTATAAAACAAGAAACTATTGGTAGCTCTTTTTCACTATTTTCAGATAGATATACATTATATACATATGTTTTATCAAATGAAATACCACTATTATATACATTAACATTTAGCTTATGCCATTTATTTACTTCTAATGTTGTTGGCACACTAAGTGTTTGTGCATAATTTGAAATACTGTTATATCCTTCTTCATTCCATGAATAACGCATTGTATAACCACTTGTTTTATTAATTCCATTTATATATATTTTAGAATCCGGAACTATACTATAATATCCACCATCATATATATTTATATCATCTATTTTTGTATTAACATTTATGATATTAACATTATTTTCTAATGAATAATATATGCTATATGTAAATGTATCTGATACTGTTTGTGATGTATTATTTGCAACTAGAGATATATTTAATCTATGTGTTTTATTTGATGTTAAATAACTTGGAATTTCTATATATCCTGAATTTAAATTAATTTCATTTTCTTGATAATCATCCCAATAATATATTATTTTTTTAACATTATAGTTGCTTGACCCACTAACATATATTTTTGAATTTGTATACATATTAGCTGTATCTTTCGTATTTGCACTTATATCATCAATTTTTAATGTAACACTTGCATTTAATAAATTACTTGCTATGCAAATAATCGGATTAAATGTTGTTAAAATAATTAGAAATATAAGTAAAAATGATATTGTTTTTTTTAACATAACAATCCCTCCTAAAGTTTGAAAATTATATCATAAAAATATTGGTTTTTCAATCTTTTTGCAATATTTAGTTTACTTTTCTGTTATTTATGTTAATCAACAAAAAAAGAGACTTTCATAGTCTCTTTTAATTATAAAACCAAGATATAATCTTCTTTAGATATAACTATTTAGATAATTGGTTTTCAGCTTGTTGTACTAACTTTTTAACCATGTTACCACCAACACTACCAGCTTGTCTTGATGTTAAATCACCATTATATCCTTCTTTTAAGTTAACACCTATTTCATTAGCAACTTCATATTTGAATTTTTCTAATGCAGGATTTTTTTTGCTACTATTATTTGACATTTAAGTCACCTCCAAATTGCATATATTAAAGATTAAAATTTAATATATTAATCTTTCAATATATATATTTTACAATTTTAGAATTTTTAAACTAGAAACTTTTTACAAAAACAAAAAGAGGCTAAAATATTTTCAATTTTAGCCTCTTTGTTTTTAAGATATTTTTTTATCTTTAAAAAGATTTGCATGTTTGATGCTGATATTATTTTCAACCGAATCAATAAGTTCAAGCGCAACATCATAATTTGTAACCTTTGCAAAAAACCTACCCGAATATATAACATCCAGCTTCTGGTCTATGCACTGCCTTAAGTCCAGCTCTTCACTGAGATTATCAACTCTGTAAATGCCATCTTCTTCTTTTACAATTACCCAGTCAATCTGATTCATTTTAATTCCCGAATAATTAATATTAAACGGAAGATATAAAATATTTTCCTCTGCTTTTTCAAGATATGCATCAACCGTATACATTGATCTTGCTCTGTTAACAGCAGAATCAATAATAGCTAAAAGCAATTCATACGCTTTTTCGATTGCACAATTAAACGACTCGTTTTCTGTACGACCATTGCCTAAGACATATGCATTATACTGAGTTAATATGTCAAAATTCTCAAACTTGCATATATCAGCTTCAGCATAATCTCTAGCAACATTGTAATCTGCAAAATTTCCATACATGGACTGGATTATAACCCTACCATATTGTTTCCAAACCTTACCAACATTGTTATATGATGGAATTTGAGGAAACTTTTTTGCAAAGCCATCTGTAATAAACCTATTACAAATAGCAAGCTGCTCTTTGTCAAGCGTTCTTACAAACCGAACATATTTGTGTTCTGAATTGTGTATTAACACAGCCAACGCACACAAAACCAATTGTTTTGCATCAAAAACCCCTGGTACAACACCAATGTTTACATCCTCGTTAAACGATTCTACACCTACTGAAAATTTCATGTAGATTCCTCCTTAAAAATATTTTTCTCGTGAGCTATTATTATAATACCAATATATTTTCTTGTCAATACCCTTTATAACTTTCTTGTATTTTTATGATTATTTTGTGATAATGTCTTAATAGTTATTTTTGGAAAATGTCCCAAA
>CAZFOR010000029.1:0-15929 GCA_964520895.1 uncultured Eubacteriales bacterium
TAGGACCTTTTCTAGTTCTAGCATTAGTTTTAGTTCTTTGACCTCTTACAGGTAAATTTCTTCTATGTCTGATTCCTCTATAACATCCTATTTCTGTAAGTCTTTTAATGTTTAATGCTATTTCTCTTTTTAAGTCACTCTCAACTTTATGATTTTTTTCAATTTCATCTCTGATTTTTTTGATATCATCATCAGTTAAGTCTTTTGCTCTTTTGTCTGGGTCAATCCCAGTGTTTTCTAAAATTTGATTTGATTTTGATCTTCCTATACCAAATATATATGTAAGTGCTATTTCAACTCTTTTTTCTCTTGGTATATCAACGCCTGCTATACGAGCCATCTATTAATTCCACCTCCAAATTTAAATTATATATATAAACAAATTTAAGAATCAAGAAAATCTTCTTGACAGCCGCACTTGAATTTGTTTAAAACAATATTTTTTGCTACTAATTAGCCTTGTCTTTGTTTATGTTTAGGATTTATTACCCTAATAACATTATTTCTTTTGATAACTTTACATTTATCACATATTTTTTTTACTGATGGTCTTACCTTCATTTAAAACACCTCCTTAAAGTCAGTTAATACTTTTTTTATTTACCACGCCATATAATTCTTCCACGAGTTAAATCATATGGTGAAAGTTCTAATTTTACTTTATCCCCAGGTAATATTTTAATATAATTCATTCTTAATTTACCTGAAATATGAGCCAATAATTTGTGCCCATTTTCTAATTCTACATTAAACATTGTGTTTGGCAATGCCTCTGTAACTACACCTTCTACTTCAATAATGTCTTCTTTAGCCATTATTTTACCTCCTTACAAACAGTATCTTCAATTGCTCTTTGAATCTCTTTGTTTGTTATCTTAATATTATTATATATCTTACCACTAATATCATTTAAAAAATATTTAGTTGGTTGAATATGTTTTTGTTTTTTTTTCTTAGGGTTATCTACTTTTCGAATATCTCCATCACATAGATAAACATAATCACTTTCTACTTTTACCACTAAAAAATATTTATCTTTATCTCTTCCACTCTTTGATATAACTAGACTTCCGATGCTTATTAGCAAAGTTTTCCACCTCTTAAAAAATAATATATTAACTATGTCATTAAAACATAGCTAATATATTATACTACCAAACTATACGCTTGTCAATAGTTCAGGTTCATTATTTGTAATTAAAATTGTATGTTCATAATGGGATGATAATTTACCATCTTGTGTAACAACTTTCCAATTATCTTCTTCTAACCAAACCTTGTGTGTCCCCTCATTTATCATAGGTTCTATAGCTATTGTCATACCTTTTTCAAGTCTTGGTCCTTTTCCTGGTTTTCCATAATTAGGAACACCTGGATCTTCATGTAATTGTCTTCCTACACCATGTCCTTGAAATTCTCTTACAGGTTCAAATCCAAATTGTTTTACATATGTTTCAATAGCATTAGAAATATCTGATATTCTGTTTCCTGGTTTTGCAAATTTTATTCCTTCATAAAAACTTTGCTCTGTTACTTCTACTAATTGCCTAGCTATTTTAGAAACATTTCCAACTAGATATGTTTTTGCACTATCACCATGAAAACCATTTTTATATGCACCTATGTCCACACTTACTATATCTCCATCTTCTATTATTCTGTTTTTATTTGGCATACCATGTATTACCTCATCATTAATAGAAATACATGTCGCATATGGATATGGCTTTGCACCCTCCATTCCTTCTTGACCTTTAAATGATGGTTTTGCATCATTTTCTTTTAAAACATCCAATACAATATTTTCTAAATCCATTGTTGACATTCCAACTTTAATTTTTTCACCTATTGCTTTATGACATAGTCCTACAATTTTACATGCCTCTCTCATTTGATCAATTTCTTTGTCACTTTTTATATATATCATTTTACATTACTTCCTATCTATTGTTTATATACATCTTTTGATGATATTCTTTCAAATATTCATCAACGTTATCCTTTACTTCTTGTCTTGAAGTTACAATATAGTCTGGCTCCCTTATTTTTCTAATTCAGCTCTTACTAATGCACATGTATCTTCTACTAGCACTTGACCTACTACTGTTGCAAGTTGACCTTTCTTTTCATAATACTCAATTAATGGTTCTGTTTGATTATGATAAACAGCTATTCTGTTTTTTGCAACATCTTCCTTTTCATCATCTCTTTGAATTAATACACCGCCACATTTATCACAAACATTTTCTACCTTTGGTGCATTATCTCTTAAATTATATATTTCTTTACAATCAGGATTTATGCATGTTCTTCTATTTGTTGCTCTTGCAATTAATTCTTCATCATCTATATATAAATTAATTACTTTATCTATCTTAATATTATTTTCATTTAAATATTTTTCTAGGGCTTCTGCTTGTGGAATTGTTCTTGGAAATCCATCTAATAAAAATCCTTTTTTCTTGCAATCATCTTCATTTAATCTTCCAAATAGCATATTTTCAACTATTTCATCAGGTACTAATTCACCTTTATTCATAAATACTTTCGCTTCTTGTCCTAATTGTGTATTGTCTGCAATATTTTTTCTAAAAATATCTCCTGTTGAAATATGTGGAATATCGTATTGTCTAGATATCCATTTACATTGTGTTCCTTTACCACTACCTGGTGCTCCTAACATAATTATTCTCATAAAATACCTCCTATAAATTTTTATTTGCACTACAACTATACACCATTTTAATTATTATTTCAATACTTAGCATTAAAATATCAGACAAAATAACTCCGTCCCTATTTGTCTGATTAATTACAATTATTACATGGTTCTACTTCTTTTAATCTATACATAAAAGTAACATAAATGTTTTTTAGTTCTTCAATTTGCTGCTCCGTCATATCCATATTAACATCTGTATAACTTTCAACATTATTTGTTTTATGACCAATTATTTTGCCATCTTTTAAAAACACCACTTCAGGTACAAATATCTTTTTATTACCATTATCATCTTTACTTAAAATTGGATCTAATATATTTATCATTTCTTTATATTCTTGTGTATTATTTTCTCTAATATAATACAAATTATAATATATAATATTTTCAATTTTGAAATCTATCTCTTTTAGAGCAGTTTCAAATATTGGTTTAGCTTTTCTACACCAATTGCAATTATTAATTTCAAAATATACAATTCCTGTACCTGTTTTTAAAAAATCAATTACATTTCTTGTTTCTTCTTCATTATATGGATTTTCATCAAGTACAATATTGTTATTGTTTACATCATCATACAATTGTTTTAATTTATTTACATCTAAAACTTTAATATATAAAATTATACCTAATGCTAATATAACTACTATTGTTAAAATTAAAACAAGTACTAAAATTACTTTATTTCTTGTATTCATATAACTCTTTCCTCCTTATTTCTGACATTATTATTCCTGTTGCAATTGAAACATTTAATGATTCAGTATTATTATCCATTGGGATTACAATATTTTCATCTGAAAGTTGCAATATTTCATTAGATATTCCATTTGCTTCATTTCCCATTATTAATATTTTTTTATCATTAAACTTTACACTATATACATCTTCTGAATTATCAAGTGTTGTTTCATATATTACATATCCTTTTTGTTTTAAATCATTTAATATATTTATTCCATTATCATATAGTTGCAGGCAATTTATTTTAAATATATTACCCATTGTAGAACGAATAAGTTTTGGATTATATATATCCACGCAATTTTCATTTAGTATGACTGTATTAAATGAAAACGCTGATGCTGTTCTAATAATTGTTCCAATATTACCTAAATCTTGTAATCCATCTAAAAAGACAATGTTATTATCAGTTATTTCTATATTGTTCTCTTTCATACAAACAACTGCAATTATTCCTTGTGGTGAAACAGTATCACACATTGATTGAAATACATTTTCAGTTACATATATTATCTTATCTTCATTATCATTTAAAAGTTTTGTTATATTTTCTTTATTGATATTTGTGCTATTGTATAACTGCTCACACATAACTATATTGTCAAACAATTGATTAGATAGATATGCTTCTTCAATAATTTTAATACCTTCAATGATATATTTTTTATTTTCATTTCTGTATTTCTTCATATTTAATTTTTTTATTTCTTTTATTTTTTCATTATTCACACTAGATATAATCATAAAACACCTTTTCTATATAATTATTTTGCAATAAAGAATGCCCCTAATATTATAAGTCCTACGCCTATCCATCTTGTAGGTGGTATAGTTTCTTTAAATACTAACATTGCTACTACCACACCTAGCACATATGCTAAACTTCCAAGTGGATATATAACACTAAATTTATCTTTTGATATTGATATAATATAAAACCAAAGTACTGTAGCAATACCATATATAAATAACCCACCAAATACTTGTGGTGTAAAAATAAGTTTGAATATATTACTTGCCTTTATTGCTCCAAATTTATCTATTCCAATTTTCCATAAAGTTTGTCCTAATGCAAGTAAACAAACTTGTATTAGTACTAATCCATATATCATATTATTCTTTTTCTCCTTTTTCTAAATCATTTAGTCTTTTTTTAACTATTCCTAACTCTTGTATTAACATTCTATTTTCACTTACTAATTTTGATATTGTATAATTATATGTAAATACTAATAGTAATATAAATGAAAATATTATTAGAAATACTGTATGTATTGGCTCTCTTATTTTTATAATATTATTAATTAACATTATACTATTTGGCCATATTGATAATATTATAAAAAACAGTGATAATGCAAACCATAATACACTATATCGTATACTTAATTTCTTTTTTATACTAGCATTAAATACTATTATAAAAAAGATTAATGATGCAATTATTAATGTAATTTGAAGTTGTATATTTAAAATCATTTTATACTTCCTTTCCGTTCTAATCTAGCAAATAGTATTGCAATTGTAACTTTAAACATATATTTTATTGATTTAATTGGTGTAATTGATGATGTTCCTGTTTCTCTTTCCTTCATAATTACTGGTATCTCACATATCTCACATTTGTTTTTAAATAATCTTACAATTGTTTCAGGCTCTGGATAATCATGAGGATATTTATTTGCAAACATATTTATAATTTTTTTATTACAAGCTCTAAATCCTGATGTAGGGTCTGTTATCTTTTTAAAGCATAATATTTTAATCCATATACTAATAACATTTTTCCCTAATCTTCTCATAAAGCTTGATTGAAAACCTTTTTTATCGATATATCTAGAACCTATACACATATCTTTTCCTTCTACTACTTTTTCAACTAAATTATCTAGATATTTTACATCATGTTGTCCATCACCATCAATTTGTATAGCTATATCATAATTATTTTGTTTAGCATATTTATACCCTGTTTGCATTGCACCACCAATTCCAAGATTTTGTGGTAAACTTATATAATTTAGATTATTTTCAATACATACTTTTTCAGTACTATCTTTTGAGCAATCATTTATTATTATATAATCATAATTTGGTGCTACCTGTTTTAAATTATTTACTACATCTAATATACTATCTTGTTCATTATATGCAGGTATAATTACTAACTTTTTCATTCTACTCTCCTTTTACTTTTTCTTTCATTTTTTCTTTACATTTAATTATTTTACATACTATTTCTAATATTGCTATTGCTGCAAACCCAATTAATATTGGCATTATTGGATATACATATCTTGAGAAACAATAAAATGGTAAATATACTATATTGAAAAATACAATTGTTGACATTAACATATATTTAGTTTTATTTTCTTTATATTTTTTATTAAATATAGTTATTATAATTCCTACTCCACCTAATACTAAGTATATATAGTGTGGTATAAATAGTATCTTATAATCTATTCCATATAGTGGATACCAAATAAATGGTCCTTTAAAATTTTCTATTGTCTTTCCAACTGTGTTCCATAATAAATATTGTAGTGTATTATTCTTCAAATTATATTTTATAACAATATCTGCAAGTTTTGTTTCTGTTTCATTCATTTTAACTTCTGTACTATAATCAATTTCTACACCTGAGAAATCCATTTCATTTTTATAACTAGGTTCTTGATCATAATTTATATATGCACCTTGAAGTTTTGGATTGCCTGATGATAGTGTTAGTGGTATAAACTGATTAAATGATATGTAGTTTCTTACCCACCAAGGTATCATTACTGCTAATACTATAGCAATTGGTATTAATGCATATGTAACCATTTCTTTAAATTTATATTTATTTATTATCATTAAAACTAAAATATTAATAGGAAATACTAACATTATTGGTTTAAATAGTACTGAAATTGCCCATATAATTCCACCTATAACATAATATTTTATCTTCTTCTGCTCTACTGCAAATATACACACATATATTAGATTAATTAATATAGCAAAAAATGCTGTTTCGCTAAGTAGTATTGTTGTTACATATATATTTGCCACATATATAATGTTTAATATTACTGTTAATAATGCGATTTTATTTGAATTAAATACTTTTCTAAATAGCAAGAATAACACATACATTGTAAATGTTTGTAATAATGCACTAAATATTCTAAAAGCAACTATTGCACCTATCTGCCCAAAGAAATATACAAATGGTGTTATTAAAAATATTATTCCAGGCATTATAAACACTGTTTTTTGGTCAGGATATCTATATGTTAATTTACCAGTATCTATTAAAGTTTGAGCTGATCTTAAATATTTAACATCATCATTGTTATATGTTTCAATGTCTCCTAACAATAATTTATCTCCATAATATAATGATGTTGCTATACATATTATCAAAAAAATTGATAAACAAATCATTAATATTATCCCATATTTTTTTTCACTTAATTTATACATAACATCTTCCTTTACTTGTTTTATTTTTTTCAAATTTAGTATATCATATTATATTTTAATATTCCATACATAAAAAGAAAAAACTATAAGTATATTCTTATAGTTTTTTTTGGCTGGGATGGAAGGATTCGAACCTTCGAGATGCCAGAATCAAAATCTGGTGCCTTACCACTTGGCTACATCCCAATATATGGGGTGGAAGATGGGACTTGAACCCACGGCCTCTGGTGCCACAAACCAGCGCTCTAACCAACTGAGCTACATCCACCATCTACTCTTTGTAAACGCATATATAATTTTAAACGATATTATATCATTTGTCAAATGTTTTTTAAAAATTTTTGTATTTTTTTAATATTTGGAAATTTTCCGTTGCCAATGCAAGAACTTTTTCTTAATAAATGCTGTTAATGTCTCGTTTAATATTTTTAATATTTTAATTGACGTTTTTTTAATATTTATAATAACTTCAAAATTTAAATTGAATTAATACATGATTTATGTTATTATATATAATAGTTAACATAACTGCAATTTAATTATTATTTTTTTAATACTTTTCTTTTGAAAGGAGAATAATTATGTCATTTTTCAAAACTTTTTTGAACACACTAACACGTAATTGTAAAGAAGAAGTAAGGCATCGGTTGGTTGAGGAATTAATGGATTTGCCAGAATCATACTTTGAAAAAAAAGGATGTAATAGTTTGGATTGCAAAAACTGTAAAAATTCAAACTGTAAAATTCAAACTGGTGAAATCACTGGAGATGTTACAAACTCAGAATTTATACAGCATTTTATATCCTCATTGTCTGAAGAATCTAAAAAAGAAGTGTATAACAAGATACACCGTCTAATCATTTATTTGCATCAACCTTCTACCCAAAATAATATTTTAAATGATTTGCTTCATCAAGATTTTATTTGGCCAGATTCATATGCAAATAAAAGAGGATGTAAATATTGTGATATTACTTCTTGTACGACAGAGGATTGCCCAGTAAAAATAGGAAAACGTATTGGAAACGCTACAAATCAGGACTATTTTTCGCACTTTTTTTCTTTAATTCCAAAACACGTGTCAAAAAAAATGAATGCTCTTGTAAACACAAAGCAGTGATAGATTTTCTATCACTGCTTTTTCCGTATTAATTTATTTTTTATTTAATATGATATCAGCTACATATAATCCATTTGCAGCAGCTTGTGCAAGAGATCTAGTCAATCCTGCACCATCACCTATTGCATATATGTTTTTAGTTCCACTAATTTCAAAATTATTCATATCAGGTCTTGCTGAATAATATTTACATTCCACACCATATAATAATGTATCATAATTTGCTGTTCCTGGTGCAACTTTATCTAATGCATATATTGTTTCAATAATATTATCTAACTGTCTTTTTGGTAGACAAAGACTTAAATCACCTGGCACTGCATTTAATGTAGGTTTTACTGTACTTTTTTCTAATCTATGCTCATTTGTTCTTCTTCCACTTATTAAATCACCAAATCTTTGAACTATTACACTACCACCACTTATTTTATTTGCAAGTGAAGCAATATATTTTCCATAATCTATTGGCTCATCAAAAGGTTTTGTAAATTTAGTAGTAGACAATATTGCAAAATTAGAATTATCAGTTTTTTTGTGTTCATCTTTATATGAATGACCATTTACAGTTAATATACCATCTGTATTTTCTATTACAACACTACCTTTTTCATTGAAACAAAAAGATCTAGTTCTATCACCATATTGTTTAGTTCTATACAATATTTTAGGTTCATATATTTTTTCAGAAAAATGTTTCCAAACTAAGTATGGCAATTCAACTCTAACACCAATATCAACTTGACTTGTTTCATATTTAACTTTATTTCTATTGCACCAATGTAATAAAAAATCGCTTCCTATTCTTCCAACTGCAAACACAATATTTTTTGCATCTAATTTATATGTTTGTTCATTTTTTATATAAGTAACTTGTTTTGAATTTATATCAACATCACTCACAACCGCTTCTGTTATAACATCAACACCTCTTTGTTTTATATCTTTAATTAAGTTACTCATAACAACTAAATTTCTATCTGTTCCAATATGTTTTACTTCTGCTTGTAACATATGTAAATCATATTTTAAACACATTGTTTTAAGTTCATCATCTGGCATATATTTATCAGTTGGTGCTCCATATTTTACTAATATATCATCACTTTGTCTAATATATTTCATAACAATATCAGAGTCAATATATTCAGGTAACCATCCACCAAATTGTGTAGTTATATTATATTTACCATCTGAAAAAGCACCTGCACCTGCCATTCCTTCCATAATAGAGCATTTTTCACATTTAACGCATCCCTTATTATTTAAAATTGCAGGACATTTTCTATCTTCTAGCTCTTTACCTCTTTCAATGATTGCTATTTTTAAATTATGATCTAATAATCTATATGCAGTCATTAAACCACTAATTCCACCACCAATTATTATTACATCATACATATAATCACTCCTTATTCGTGAACAATTTTAGCACCTAATTTTTTACCACCTATTAAATGATAATGTAAATGTTTAACTAATTGTCCTCCATCATCACCACAATTTGATATTACTCTATATCCTGTTTCATCTACACCTAACTCTTTTGCTATTTTCTTAATTACTAATTGTATTTTTCCAAGTACATCGATATCTTCTTCTAAAACATCATTTAAACATGTAATGTGTTTTTTTGGTATTACTAAAACATGAACTGGTGCTACTGGATTAATATCTTTAAATGCTAATATTTCATCATCTTCATATACAACAGTGCTTGGTATTTGTTTATTTACAATTTTACAAAATAGACAATCTTCCATACTCTAGTCCTCCTTTATTAAAACAGCTTTTATTCTTCTTACACCTGCTGAACTAGCTTCTTCTTTTTTTATTTTAAATCTACCCATATTTCCTGTTCTTTCAACATGTGGTCCACCACAAATTTCTTTACTAAAATCACCTATTGTATATACTTTTACTTTATCACCATATTTATTTTCAAACAAACCAGTTGCTCCACTTTCTTTTGCTTCATCTAATGTCATTTCTTCACAAGTTACAACTAAATCGCTTTTTATTTGTTGATTAACAATTTCTTCTACCTTTGCTAATTCCTCTGGTGTTACTTTTTGTGGATGTTTAAAATCAAATCTTAATCTTTCTTCTGTTATATTTGAACCACTTTGCAAAGCATGCTCACCTAAAACAATATGCAAAGCTTTATGTAATAAATGTGTTGCTGTATGATACTCAACCACTTTCTCTGAATTATCTGCTAGTCCACCTTTGAATTTAGCAGTTGAACCTTGTCTTGATATTTCTTGATGTTTTTTAAATAACTCATTAAATTCATTAACATTTATTTTTACACCATTTTCATTTGCTAATTCTTCTGTTATTTCAACAGGGAATCCAAATGTATCATATAATCTAAATACTTTTTCTGCTGGAATAATATCAACATTATCTGCTTTTGCTTGTTCCAAATATTTATTAAATTCTTTTTCACCTTTTTCAAGTGTTACTATAAATTTATTTTTTTCTTTTACTAATTCATCTAGTATTCTATCTTTATTTTCAAATATTTCTGGATACATATTTTTTGATGATTCAATAGTTGAATTTGCAATATCTACAATCTTGTCCATATCAATATTTAATTTTCTCATATGTCTTATTAATCTTCTAATTATTCTTCTAAGAATATATCCTTGTTCAACATTACTAGGTAATACATTATCAACCATTATCATTAATGCTGCTCTCATATGATCTGCAATAATTCTTGCACTTTTTTCAGTATAATTATCACCTGATAATTCTTTTATTTTATTCATAATATCCACAAAAAGTTCAGTTTCAAAAACAGATTCTTTTCCTTGTAATACCATTGCAACTCTTTCTAGCCCTAATCCTGTATCAACATTTTTCTGTGCTAATGTTTCACATACACCTTCTTTTGTTTTGTTATATTGTAAAAATACATTATTCCATATTTCCATGTATTTACCACAATTACAAAGTGGTGAACAATTATCACTACATTTTGGTTTTAATGTATCATAAAATATCTCTGTATCAGGTCCACATATTCCTACATCTCCAAGTCCCCACCAGTTTGTCTTCTTTCCTGAAAAATGTATTCTATCTTTTGGTATACCCATCTCTTCCCATCTTTTTGCAGATGTTTCATCCCTAGGTGCTACTTCATCACCTTCAAATACTGTAACTGATAATCTATCAGGATCTATTCCTAATTTTTCAGTTAAAAATCTATAGCTAAATTCTATTGATTCATTTTTAAAATATTCTCCTAATGACCAGTTTCCCATCATTTCAAAAAATGTCAAATGGCAACTATCTCCTACTTCATCAATATCACCTGTACGTATACATTTTTGATAATCAGTTAATCTTTTACCTTCTGGATGTGAATTACCAAGTAAATATGAAACTAGTGGATGCATTCCCGCTGTTGTAAAAAGTACAGTCGGGTCATTTTCTGGCACTAATGATGCTCCTGGTATTTGCTTATGTCCATTTTCTCTAAAAAATTCTATATACTTATTTCTTAATTCAATTGCTTTCATTCTTATCCCTCCATTTAAAAATCTATTAGAATTATATTACATTATATAAAAAAAATCAATTAAACTCTTGTATAAATTAAATTTTAATGATATATTATATTTGTATAAATCTAAAAGGAGAAAAAATAATGGAAAATTTTATTTATAGAAAAGCTACTTTCGATGATTTAGAAGAACTATTAAGTCTTGGTAACTTAATTGCAGATTTCAATTTAAGTGAAATATCTAAACCATTTTGGGATTATGATGTTTTAAAAAATTGTATTGAAAATGACGATTCAGGATTAATTGTTTGTGCATTTCTTGAAGATAATTTAATAGGTTTTTCAATTGTTCTATATAACACTATATTTAAAAAGGGAATAATTGAAAATACATTTGTTCTTCCTAAATGTAGGAATAAAGGTATAGCAAAAAATCTATTTTCATTTATTTTAAAAGATGCAAAACAAAAAGATTTAGAAACTTTATCAATTAATACTGAATTTAATAATATGAGTGTTATCAATTTCTTTGAAAAAAACGGATTTGATAAATCAATTAATAACACCGAATTAGTTTTAAATATAAAATAGTAAATATACAAAGGGCACTAAAATCAAGATTAAACTCTTAATTTTAGTGCCCTTTTTTATCTAATAATTTATTATATTGTTTTACATACATCTATCCATTGTATATAATTTGAATACTTTTCTAATTCATCAATACTAAGTTCAATTACACTATTACTACTTCCACAAGCAGGATAAACTGTATCAAATCTTTTCAATGAAGTATCCAAATATACCTTTACACTATCTTTTATTCCAAAAGGACAAACACCTCCTATTTTATGTCCAATTAGATTTTCTACTTCATCTGGTGTAAGCATTTTTGCTTTAACATGAAACATAGTTTTAAATTTCGAGTTATCAATTTTCACATCTCCTGATGTAACAATTAAAACTGGTTTATCTTCTACTTTAAAAGATATTGATTTGGCAATTCTGTCAGGTGTGCAACCTATTGCTTGTGCTGCCAAATCAACTGTTGCAGAAGATACATCAAATTCCTTTATTCTTGAATCTAATTTCATATCTTTAAAATATTGTTTTACATTTTCCACACTCATACTCTATCTCCTATTTAATAATATCTAATATCATTTCTTTGTCTTTTGCTTTTTTATCTGATATTTCAAAACATTCTTTTACTTTATTAATTATTTCTTCACTTTTTTTCAAATCATTTATATGTATATAACATAATGCTCCATCTTTATCAATAAAATCATTCACTTTATAATTTAGTACAAAACCTACACTATAGTCTATTTTATCATCTTTTTTTAATCTGCCTCCACCTATTTCATTTAAAATAAAGCCTAATTTTCTTGCATGTATTTTATGTACATATCCTGATTTATTTGCTTTAACTGATAATATATGTTTTGCTTTAGGCAAAAGAGAAATATCCTTTATTTGTTTAACATTTCCACCTTGTATTTGTATCCACTCAATAAACTTTTCATAACCTTGACCATTATATATTTGTTTTTCAATTAGTTTTTTATTAGCTTCAATACTATTTCCTTTTTTAGCCATCTTAATAATATATGCACCAAGTGTAGTTACTACTTCTAATACATCTGGCTCTATTCTACCTTTTAGGCTTTCTATTGTTTCTATTACTTCTAAACTATTACCTATTGTTCTTCCAAGTGGCTGGTCCATATTAGTAATAATTGCTATTGTTTCTTTATTATTAGCTTTACCAATATCAACCATTGTTTGTGCTAATCTTCTTGCACTAGATATAGTTCTTGAAAACGCTCCATCTCCACAAGTTACATCTAATAATATCTTATCTGCTCCTGTTGCTAATTTTTTTGACATAATAGATGATGCTATTAGTGATACTCTATTTAATGTACCTGTAACACTGCGAAGGGAATATATTTCTTTATCTGCTTTACACATATCATCTGATTGAGCCATTTGACATATTTTATATTTATTTACCATATCGACTACTTCATCTAATGTATATTCAAATTTAAATCCACCAATTGATGATAGTTTGTCAACTGTTCCACCTGTAAAGCCAAGTCCTTTACCTGACATCTTGACCATTGGAATATCTAAACTTGCAATTAAAGGATTTAAAATCATAGTTACTTTATCACCTAATCCTCCTGTTGAATGTTTGTCAATTTTTATGCCATCAATACTAGATAAGTCATATATTTCACCTGAATTTGTCATTGCTAATGTCAGATTACTAATTTCCTCATTTGTCATTCCATTTAAATATATTGCCATAAGAAGTGCTGACATTTGATAATCTTTTACATTTTTATTTATATATTCATTAATTGCAAATTCTATTTCTTCTTTTGAAAGTTCTTTTTTGTCTCTCTTTTTTTCTATTATTTCTAAAATATTCATAATTTGTCTCCTAATAATTAAATAAATTTTTTACAAAATGTTTTTCTATGTATTTCACATAACCCATTTTCTTTTATTTTTTGTATATGCAATGCTGTACCATATCCTTTATGTTTTGCAAACTCATAACTAGGATATTGTTTATCCATTTCTTCAATCATTCTATCTCTTGTAACTTTTGCAATAATTGAAGCTGCAGCAATTGATATACTTAAACTATCACCTTTTATTATTCCATCTAGTGGTATTTTAGTATCAACTTTTTTCTCAGCATCAATTAACAAATAATCTGGTTTAACATCTAATCCTTCTATAGCTCTTTTCATTGCAAGTCTTGTTGCCTCTAATATATTTATTTCGTCTATAATATTATTATCTACT
The DNA here is from genome assembly GCA_964520895.1 of uncultured Eubacteriales bacterium. Classification (GTDB taxonomy): domain Bacteria; phylum Bacillota; class Clostridia; order TANB77; family SIG350; genus SIG350. Next base: position 14,402 of record CAZFOR010000029.1, read on the forward strand.
ATCCCCACACTATATGATATAGCCTTTTCTACAATCTCATCATATAGTTTATCTCTTTTTTTAGGTGATATTTTCTTTGAATCATTTAATCCTTCAATATATTCATTTTGTTTTAATATAACAGCACCGGCTACAACAGGGCCTGCAAGAGGTCCTCTACCTGCTTCATCAATACCAGCTATAGATTTATATCCTTTTTCATATAATTCATTTTCAAATTTCATCATATTTTCTAATCTTGTTTTTTCTTCTTGTTTCATTATTTACTCCTAAAACTTATTCATCATTTTTTTAGCATAATCTTTTAATTCTTTTAGCTCTTGTGTTACTATTTTATAATTTTGTATATTTTTAGTTAAAATAATTATATTATTATTCATATATATTAATAATTTATTTGCATCAGAAATATTAGAAATATCAAAATCCTTAAGTTTATTAATATTTCTATTCATAGATATTTTAGTTAGTATATCATCATTTCCCATTTTCTGATTAATATATTTCTCTAAGCAATTTAATATATTTTCACTATATTCTAATTGTTTTTTATATCCATGTAAATTTCTCTTTATAGTATTTAATACTTCAGTTTTTTCATTTATAATAGCAAGTAACAAATAATATACTATCTCTCCATCTGTTTTTCCATTACTTACATCATTATACATAATTTCAAATATTTGTTTTGTACTAAATTCTTCTTTATATTGTCTTTTATTAAGTAATGCACTATATACATCAGCAACTTTAATAATTCTTGTTTCTGTTGATATTTGTTTTCCTGAAAGTCTATCTGGATATCCTGTACCATCTAAATTTTCATGATGCCCTCTAACAATTTTTGCATATTGATGCAATTCATCAAATGACATACAAACATCATATCCTTTTACTGCATGTGATTTCATTATATCATATTCTTCATCTGTAAGTTTCCCAGGTTTTTGTAATATATCCGGGCTTATAAATATCTTACCTACATCATGTAAATATGATGCTATCATAATAAACTTTGTAGCCTCTTCATTTAAATTCATTTGTCTACATATTTTATATACTTGTTTAGGTACATCTTCAATATGCTTTCTTGTATACATATCTATTTCTTTTAACACTTTTAATTGTGTTTTTATTGATGATGGTAATTCATTATAGTATATCTTATCTGTATCTAAATACACATTACTTTTAAACATTTTATACCTCCATAATTTTATCTAATGAAAGAATATCACATTAACCTTATATAGTCAATAAATGAATTTTAATTATTTTGTTTTATAAAAATTTGTTTTACATATATCTTATATTTTCAAAAAAACACAGACCTTGAAATATCAAAATCTGTGCTTAAATTATCTATTTAACTATCATAGCAATTTGTTAATTTTTACCTTTTAAAAATATTATCTCATAAGTACGGCAAAAACCGCTTAAAATTAACTCTTACTCCGTTTTTAAACCTACATCAGTTTTCAGCTATTACATATGGTTCTGTGCTCGTTCCTGACCCATTTACTCGGAC
>CAZFOR010000030.1:0-15568 GCA_964520895.1 uncultured Eubacteriales bacterium
CAAGTCCTACAGATAATCCTAAAAATTTATATACTTTTCCCATCCATTCACTATCTCTTTTTGCTAAGTAATCATTTACTGTTACAACATGAACACCTTTTCCTGATAGTGCATTTAAATATACAGGTAATGTAGCAACTAATGTTTTACCTTCACCTGTTTTCATCTCTGCAATTCTACCTTGGTGTAGTATAATACCACCTATTAACTGAACATCAAAATGTCTCATTCCTAATACTCTTTTTGATGCTTCTCTACAAACTGCAAATGCTGGAATTAGTATATCATCTAATGTTTCACCATTATTTAATCTATTCTTAAATTCATTTGTCTTTTCTTTTAATTCACTATCTGTTAGTTTTTCAATTTCTGGTTCTAATTCATTTATTTTTGTAACCATCCAATCATTTCTTTTTATTTCTTTTTCACTATATGATTTAAATATTTTATTTATTATTGACATTTATATTACCTCCTAATTTATACAAAACATATTTTATCACGAAATATATGTTTTATCAATTAAATAATGCAAAAAATATATAATTTAAAAAATTAACAAGTGAATCGTGAAATATACAGATAAAGTTTAATAACATAAAAAGCAACAATTAAATTTATCAATCTAATTGTTGCTTTTACATTAATATTTTTCTATATATATTATCACAAACTTATGTATTATATAAATAACAAGCGTTATTTAATTTAAATAGTTTAAACAAACTTTTCACATATTATATTATTAAAATCAATACCTTTACTTGTAGGTCGAATACATATTCCATCTTTATCATTTATTATTTCTAATAACCCTTTGTTTATTAATTCTTTTATTTCTTTATCAAAAACAGTATATACACTTTTACCAAACTTTTCACTAAAATTACTTATGTATATTCCATTAATCATTCTAAAACCTAACATCATATATTCTTTCATTAAACCAATGTTATCTAATTGTTCATGTATTACAATATTTTCATTATAGTCATTTTCTATATATTTTTGTATATCTTCAATATTTGAAAACCTTTTGTTATTTACAAAACTATGTGCACCTGCACCAAATCCAACATATTCATATTGTTGCCAACAATTCATATTATGTTTAGACTCAAATCCTTTTTTACTAAAGTTAGATATTTCATATTGGTTGTATCCCGCTTCTTTCAATTTTTCACAAACAGTATAATACACTTTCCTTTCTAATTCATCATTTGGCATATTATATCTGTTTTGTTGTATCTCTTTATATAACAATGAATTTTCATAAAGAATAAGGCTATAACAAGATATATGGTTTGGTGATAAGTTAATTATTTTTTCTATTGTATTTTCGACATCATGTATTATCTGATTAGGAAGTCCTATCATTAAATCCACATTTATATTTTTAAACCCTGCTAGTTTAATTAATTCATACTTTTCTAAAAAAGTTTCATATGTATGTATTCTTCCTATTGTTTTTAAAATATCATTATTCGTTTCTTGAAGTCCAATACTTATTCTATTTACTCTATTTTCTTTATATTCCATTAATTTCTCAGTTGTTATACTACTTGGATTTACCTCTATTGTAATTTCTGCATTTATATCAACATTAAATCTTTTATATATTTCTTGAAGTATTTGAGAAATATATTTACAATATATATATGATGGTGTTCCTCCACCAATATAGATGGTACTGCACACATCATCATTACTAAAATATTCACATTTTTGTATTTCATATATTAGCTTTTGTATATATTTTTCTATATACTCGTCTTTATTACAAAATGAATTAAAATCACAATATTTACATTTACTTTTACAAAATGGAATATGCACATATATACCATATTCTCTCATCATATATCACCATTTTTTCTTATATCTTCTACAATCTCATTTATTTTTCTAAACCTGTTATTTAGTCCTGATTTACTAATACCTATAATATTGGCAAGTTCAATTAGGCTAAGTTCTGGATTTTCAATTCTTTTCTCACATACTACTTTTAAATTATCATTTAATAAACTATATTTACCTAGCTTTTTTAATATTTGTATATTTTCCAATTGTTTTTTTGAAGTTTCAATAGATTTATTAAAATTTGCTGTCTCACAATTTATAACTCTATTTAAATTATTGTTCATTTCTTTTTCAACTCTTGTTTCTTCAAATTTTAACACACCAACATTTGATCCAAGTAATGTTATAAAGGTTACTATACTTTGAGCATCTTTTATATATACAATAAACTCATCTTTTCTTTTTATTATACTAGATATTATATCAAACTCACTGATAATATTGTTTATATATCTAGCATCATTTTTATTTTGATTTATTATCTCCAAATGATAATTTTCTTTTGGATTTGATAAATATCCACTACCCAAAAATATTCCTTTTAAAAATGCTAGTTTCTCATCTTCTTGGTTAATTAATATATCCTTAAATTTATATTTTTTTTCGATTATATCTAAAATATCAATATTTATGTTTTTAAAAATAATTGATATGTTTGTACTATCTTGTATGTTAATTACATATAAAATATTTTGTTTTAATATTGTTTGTTCATAAACTTCTTCTTTTACAGCAATATTACATAACACTTTTATAATATATTTATATCTTTCAACAATGTCTAAATTCTCAGTTGAAAATCTCAATACATTATTAGATATAATATTTGCATTAGAAACAACAAAACCTAATAATTCACATTTAATTAGGTTTTTGTTTTTGTTTATTTTAGATTTGGCTATTTCACTTTTTATTTCTTTTGAAAAAGACATCTTTTCACCTACTTTTTAGATATAATTACCCTATCATTATTAGATAAATCTTTTTTAATAACTGTTGTTGTATAATCGTTTTCTTTTAAAATATCACAAACATCTTGTGCCTGGTCATATCCAATTTCAAAAATTATATAACCATCATCATTTAAATTTTCTCTTGCTTTTTTTGAAATATCTCTATAAAAATCAAGTCCATCTTCTCCTCCATCTAATGCAATTAAAGGCTCGTTTTGAACTGTTTTATCTAGTGTTTTTATTACACCAGTTTTTATATATGGTGGATTTGATAAAACAATATCAAATATTTTATATGGTATTTTTTCAAATAGATTACTTTGTACAAACTCGATTTTGTCAATTACATTATGATTTTCGGCATTTTCTTTTGCTACATCAATTGCCTCTTGTGACACATCTACTGCTGTAATATGTAATCTATTATATATATCTTTATAATTATTCTTTCTTAAATATAGTAGTATAGAAATTGCTATACATCCACTTCCTGTACACATATCTAATAACTCTATATCTTCATCATTTTCACTAGCCATTTTCTTTAATACTACAATCGCACTTTCGACTAGCACTTCTGTATCTTGTCTTGGTATTAATACATTTTCATTAACTTTATACTTATCTTTCATAAACTCTCTACTTCCTGTTATATATGAAAGTGGTACATCTTTTATTCTTTTATTAATAGCTTCTAGGAACTTTTCCTCTTTATATTTAATTACTTTTCTATCATCATATGATATTAATTCTTGTTTATTCATACCAAATACAAGTGATAAAATACTATCAACTGTACTTGTAGCATCTTCTATATTATTTCTAATTAGTATGTTTAATCCTTCTTTTCTTAATTCTCTAATAGTTTTCATATTTTTTCTCCTACTAATATTATTTAATTATAGATTAAGTCAATCACCTGGTATTTCTTCGATTTCATTTGTTACAATATTATCTTCTTGTTTTTCTAGTCCTATTGCTAATTTTAATGCTTTTATTGCTACTTCTATTTGACTATCATCTGGCTCTCTTGTAGTTATCCTTTGTAGCAATAGTCCTGGAAGAGCTATTAATTTTAGAACTTTATTTTTAGTCTTTCCAGCTAATCTAATTATTTCATATGATATACCTGCAATTAATGGCATTAATAACAGTCTGTATCCTATGTTTATAAATACATTTGGATTTCTTCCTATTAAATTAAATATAATAACACTTATAAATAACACAATAAACATAAAATTTGTACCACATCTAGGATGAAAACGAGTTTGTTTTTTTACATTTTCCACTGTTAAATCTAAATCATTTTCATAACAAAAAATTGTTTTATGTTCTGCACCATGATATTCGAATACTCTTTTAATATCTTTCATTTGTGATACTAATATTAAATATGCAAAAAATATTAAAAATTTAAGTACACTTTCAACTATATTATACCTTTGCACATTTTCTTGTGGTACAATAAAAGAAGAAATTAGATTTGGTAGTAATATAAATAAACCTAAACTAAAAGCTAATCCTAAAACTACTGAAATATATATAACTATATTTTTAGTTTCTTCATTTATATCTTCTTTTGCTTTATTCTTTTTCTCTCTTTTAATTCTTTCTTCTTCTGTTTCTTCAACATCAAAAAATTTTGCTGAATACATTAGTGCTTTTGTTCCAACTATCATTGAACTAAAAAAATTAAAAATGCCTCTTAAAAAAGGTATTCTATTTAATTTCATTCTTTTTACCCATGATTTTTTTTTTGTAACTTTTGTAACTATTTCACCATCTAGCTTTCTAACAGCAATACTAGTTACATCATCATTTTTCATCATTATTCCTTCAATTAGAGCTTGCCCTCCAACTGCTAAACATTGCTTTTCTTCCATTTTATATCCTTTCTATTTTTCCAAATTGTTGTTTACTTGTTTATTTTCTATTTCACTATCATATTTTTTCATTAATAATGCATACATTATATATACATATGCTAATAAAGCTATAATTCCAACTATCTTGATATATTTCATGAAAAATACATGAAAATATGCACCTAATAATATACCTATTCCAATTAAACAAATTTTAAAAAAGGCCCAATCAAATATATTAAATATAGAAGCAGATTCATTTGCTTTTTTTAATATTTTTCTAAACATAAATATCAATCCCTTTCTATTATAGACTATTAAGTTTTTGTATTATTTGTTTATAGTTTACTATAATTGAATTTTGCTTTTCTATTGCACTATCTAATACTGTAAGTACTGAACTATCATAGCCTTTAACTTTTATCATTTTAACTATTTCTTGCAACTGAGATGCCTCTGATTTAATTATATTATTTGACGTTTGCATAAATCCTAATAAATTAGTAAGCTCATCTACTAGTTCTTGTGTTATAACTACTTTATTGTTTTTTATTTTATACATTAAATCATCTATTTTTTTTGAAGATTGTTCAATTGATTTTAAAACTTGTACTTTCAATGTTGATATAGTATTATTATTATTTCTAATAATTTCAAATTTAGCATCTCTAGATTTTTTTAACCTTTCTCTTTCTTTTTTTATTTGCTCATATTTCTGTATTATTTCCTGTTCTGTAATTCCATTTACTTCCATAGCAAAACCTATGCTCATATTTAAGCATAGTGTAAATACTATTAAAATAACTAAAAATAACCTTTTTTTCATAATACTATTCTCCCACATTAATATCTTTTGTTTCATCTAAAATACCTTCATCTACTACACCTGTTGTTGATTCAATTGTATTAAATGATTGTTCTAACTGTTTTGAAAGTTCTTCTAAAAGCTCTTCACCCTTTTCATTTAACATTTCTGTTTCTGATGATATTATTACACTTGAATTATCTTTTGGCTTTACTGTATCTTCACCTATTATTGGTTTTACAGTTCCTATTTCACTTGGATTATCACTTATTGTAACTTCATCATTAGGAATATTACTTTCATTACCATCTTGATTATTTATTTTATCTTCTTTTTGCTGAGTTATATTTTTCTCTAGTTTATCTAGTTCTGGATTTTTCTTTATAAAAGTATTCCAAATCAAAAATATACATATAATAACTAATACTAATAAAATTATGTATTTAATATATTTTTTCATAACTTACTATCTCCCTTATATTTCAATAGTAATAGTTGTTCCAACTCCTAATTCTGAATCAACTGTAATATTACCATCATGCATTTTTACTATTGAACTTACTATATTTAGTCCTAAACCTGCTCCATTTGTTGCTGAGCCATATTCATTTGCAGTATAAAACTTATCAAATATATATGGTATCCTATCTTTTGCTATTCCAACTCCACTGTCTTCAATTCTTATTACATTTTTTCTACCTTTTGACCTTGCAGATAATTTAATATATCCCTTATCTGTAAATTTAAGTGAATTGCTTAATATATTTATAATTACTTGTTTAATCTTGTCTCTATCCCCATCTTGTATAAGTCCTTTTCTATATTCAGTAATAAATACTAACCCTTTATTTTTAAACTCATTATCAAATTCTACATATATGTCATTTAATAATTGTGTTAAATTAAATCTCTCTCTTTTTAATTTTGCCTTACCCGCTTCTATTTTCGTTACATCTAAAATATCTGTTGTTAAGTCTTTTAGTCTATTGGCTTCATCATATACAATTTGTATATATTTAATTTCTTCCTCTTTTTTAACAACACCATCTAATATTCCTTTAAGAAAACCTATAATTGTTGTAAGTGGTGTTCTAAGTTCATGTGATACATTTGCTACAAATTCTTTTCTTATACTTTCAGCAGCATATATCTCTGATTTCATTTCATTAAAAGACTCAGTAAGATTTGCTATTTCATTTTTGCCTTTAACCTCCAGATCATCAACTTGCTGACCTCTACCAAGTTTTCTAGCATATTCAGATACATTTACTATTGGTTCAGATATATTTTTAGATATTATTAATATAACTATTGACCCAATTATTGTAGTTAAAACTGATATTGATACTATTCCATATAACATGTTCTCAATAGTATTAAGAAATTGCTCAATTGGCGTAAATAGAAGTATAATACCACTTATTTCATTTTTATATATAAATGGTGTTCCCATATACATTATATTATTTTCATTGTTTTTACCAAACAGACCCATTTTAATTACAGTTTCACCATCAATTACTTTATTTATATCTTTTGCAATATCTTCATTATTAAATATTTGTTCCTCATTTTCAATATTATTAATTATTGATTTATCTGGGTTTAAAACATAAATTTTAGTGCTTGAAGTAAAGCTCATAGCATCTATCCATGAAGTTAATTCTTTTTTAGTAATTTCATTATTATAGTAATTATTTAATTTTTCATCAATTTTATCAGCTATTGCCATACTCTCAATTTTCGCTTCATCCGAATATTGTTTATAGAAAAAACCAATTGAGAAACTAGAAAGTAACAATATAATTATAACTAATAATGTAATATATGTTACAACAAGCTGGGTATAAATATTTTTAAACATTTACTTATCCTTCCTTTGTTTCAAATTTATATCCTACATTCCATATTGTTTTTATTTCCCATTTGTTATTTTCACTTGAAAATTTTTCTCTTAAATTATTTATATGTACATCAACAGTTCTAGTACCACCAAAATATTCATACCCCCAAACCTTTTCTAATAATTGTTCTCTACTAAAAACTTGGTTTGGATTTGTCATAAAGAAATGCATTAATTGCACTTCTTTTGGTTTTAATCCTGTTATATGTTCATTATCAAGTATAATTTCATATTTATCTAAATCAATTGATATATTATCATATTTTACAATAGCTGAATCGGCATTTTGTTCAGCTTTTTCATTTTTGTTTTCTTGTCTTCTAATATGTGCATTAACCCTAGCAACAACTTCTTTTGGCTCAAATGGCTTTACAATATAGTCATCTGCACCAATATTTAATCCTTCAATTTTATTTTCAATTGTATCTAATGCAGTTAGCATTAAGATTGGAATATCTGTAAATTGTCTTAATAGTTTACATACTTCCCAACCACTAATTATTGGTAACATTATATCTAATAAAATCAAATCTGGAACTTCTGTTTTTGCAACATCTATTCCACTACTTCCGTCATGTGCAAATACCACTTCATATCCTTCTTTTATTAAATACATTTTTAATATTTCACATATATTTTTATCATCATCTACTATTAAAATCTTTTTACTAATTTTAACCACATCCTTCTACAATTAATTACTACATCAATTATATATTAATAACTTTAATTATTCAACAAATATAAAGAAAAAACATATAAGATTTATTATTATATCATCTTATATGTTTTTTCTTTATTATATAGTTTGTCTAATTCTATTTAATACAGTATCATTATCTGTTGAAATAATATATATTAAATATCCATTTCTCTCTATTGCTGATTTGTCTTGTATTATTTGATATTGTTCAACATTTAATTCAGACCATGCTGCTGAATATGATGCTAAATATTGTTTTATTTGTGATATTACTTCTGTTTTTCCTGATTCATATGGTTTTAATATCATATACATTTTACTACTAAATTTATTTTGATCAATTCTAATTATATATTCATCTAATAACAGTGTATCAATATTCATATAATTTTTAATTTCTTTTTCAGTAGGTGTTACCATATCTTTAAATATCTTATTATTGCTTTTATCTGTTAATGTTTCAATATCAGCCTGTAATGTAGATAATTCTGCTGTTATGTTGTTAGTATTTATTGGTACCTCAACATTATTATCCTCAATTTCATTTTCAATATCTTCTTGTGGAAGTATAACATTACTTGGAGTAACATTACTTACAGATGCTTGTATTGGTAAACTTGGTGCTACACTAGGATTATCATCTATATCCCCTGTTGATCTATTTTTAAGAATTGTTGCTACTATTGCAAATGTTATAATAATTACCACTATTGTTATAATTATAAACTGTTTTTTACTCACCTCATTATTCATTTAAATTCCTCCTTTCATTAATTAAAATAATTTTATGCTTCATTATTTGCTTCCAATTGCTGACAAATCATCTTGTTTATTTCATCAAGTCTTTTTTCTTCTAACTGCTCAATTAATTTTTCAAATGGCTCTAAGTTACCTGTCGTTGCATATAAATCAAGTAAGTTATAATACTCTAATTTATCTTGTGCATGTATGCTAATAGGTAAAAAACCACTAATTATTAATTGATAATTCATAATTAGCCTAGATGTTCTACCATTGCCATCTAAAAATGGATGTATTTTAACAAACTGAGTATGTGTCCATGCTGCAAGTTTAATTGGATCCATTTGTTTTAAATTTATTTCTAAATCTTGATAAAAGAATTTTAATTGATTATACATCTCATTTGGTGTAGGTGGTGTATGTTTAGCACCTGTTATTATAACATCTGTACTTCGATATATTCCTCCTTGCATAATGTTTTTAGTTAATAATTCATGTATATCTTTTATTTTGCTCTCATCTAAATATTGTTGTTTTTCTATACATTGTTTAACATATTCAAATGCTTTACTATGATTTATTACTTCATATATTTCTCTTAATTCTTTTCCACCAATTGATATATTATCCTCTAATACTGCTTTTGTTTCAATCAAAGTTAATGTATTACCTTCTATTGTAGTTGAATTATATGCAAAATCTATATCAAATGCTTTATCAATTTTTTGTAATAATTCTATATCTAAACATTTTTTGTTTTTATTATAAAATTCTTGCTTTTCTATCAATTCCTGTTTTACCATTTTAAACCCCTTCTTTAAAAATGTTATGCTTTTATATTATAACTAGATTTATTAACTATATTAGTTATTTATCATTTCCTTCATTTTTTCTCTTTTTATCCTTTTTATCTCATTTATCCTATTTCTTCGTGCTGACAAAAACAATACAATTGGAAATATAAGTGTAAATACTTCTTTTGGTATGCTAGTTTTAAAAGCAGTATTAATCCACTGAAATATAATTGAATGAAGTGATAATATCATATAGTCAAAATTGTACATGCTTTGAAGTATAAATGATTTTGACTCTGAGCCATGAAACAAATTATCAATTATATATATTACTAAAAATATTACAAGCATGCAAAATACTGGAAAATATTTATTTAATCCTTTTCTTTTATTTGCGATTATATATCCAAATAAATACATAATTCCACACATAATTAAAGATAATACAAAACCACCTATTATTACAATATTTTCAATTTTAGATGTATACACTACTGAACTTAGTATCAAACCTAAAAATAATATTATAAAATATGCTATAAGTTCAATATAAAATTTATTAAAAATAACTCTTTTTACCTTTTCTTTATATGGCATTTTATTTGTTTGTATTTTTTCTTCATTAGTATTTTGTTCCATCATTATCCTCCCTTTTCCTTAATATTTCTAGAACATTTTCAAACTCTTCTGGTAAGTTTGTATTAAATTCCATATATTCATTTTTAGTAGGATGAATAAAACCTAGTTTTTGTGCATGTAGCATTTGACCTTTAACACCAAATTCATTTTTTCCATTTGAATAAATACTATCACCTATTAGTGGATATCCTATTTGTGTCATATGTACTCTAATTTGATGTGTTCTACCTGTTTCTAATTTTAATTCAACTAATGTATATTTCTCAAACCTTTCTAGCACCTTAAAATGTGTAACTGCATTTTTACCTTGCAAATCTGCACTCATTTTTTTTCTATCTTTTTTATTTCTAGCTATAGGCATATCAATTGTACCCTCATCTTTATCTAACTCACCTCTTACTAATGCTATATATATCCTATTAATCGTATGATCTTTAAACTGTTTAGCTAAATTATTATGTGAATTATCATTTTTTGCAATTACTAAAACACCTGTTGTATCTTTATCAATTCTATGTACTATACCTGGTCTAATAACTCCATTTATACTAGATAAACTATCTTGTGCATGTCCTAATATTGCATTTACAAGTGTACCTTCATAATTACCATTTGCAGGATGTACTACCATGCCTTTTGGTTTATTTACAACTATTATGTCATCATCTTCATATAATATATCTAAATCAATATCTTGCGCTACAACTTCAAGTACTTTGCTTTCAGGTATCTCAATATATATTTTATCATTTATATTAACTTTATATGATAATTTTACCTTTTTATCATTTACTAAAACATTATCATTTTCAAATAATGTTTGTACATGATTTCTTGTTAAATCTGTATACATTGAAATATACTTATCAATCCTAATATTATCTTGTTTTACAATTAGTTCTATTTTTTCTTTTTGTTCCATATATTATTCCATACCTTACTACTATTTCTAGATTTCAATTCTTGCTCACTCATCGTGTCTACTTTTTCATCAGTAATTTTGATAGCATTTAATGCTATTAATAAAATTATTCCTATACTTATATATATATCTGCAAAATTGAAAACTATATCTTTTAATATACTTGGAATTTCAATATAGTCTACTACAAACCCTCTTGCAAATCTATCTATTATATTACTACAACCACCACTTAATATTAATATAAATGGCAGAAAATTAAATTTTGATCTTACTTTTTTTGCATATTTTTTTAAAAAGAAATTTACAAAAACACCTAATACAATAATAGATATTATTGCAAATAATATATTAAGACTTTTACCAAAAAAAACTGAATAGTTTTGAATATGACAAAGATTTAAAAACAGAATTTTTATTTCTTGTCCAACTTGAAGATTACTTACTATTAATATTTTGCATAATTGATCTACACCAATTAGTGCAATCATAGATATTATTAATACACCCATTAATTATCCTCCACTTTTCTTTTGTTAATATTATATATTTGAATTATATACAACTTAGTTGAAATTTGCAATATATAATTAACTTTTTTCATAGAAATATCTGTATTTATGTGTTAGAATATATATACTAAAAAATTGGAGGAAAATATTATGACATTTGATGGAATTATAACAAAGTGTATTGTAAATGAACTTAGCACTAAATTAACTAATGGTAAAGTTGAGCGTATTACAATGCCAAATAAAAATGAAATATATATATATGTATATAATGCTATAAATAAAGGTAAATATATTATTTGTATAAACTGTAATGCAAATGAAGCTAGGATTAACATAACTGCACATTCTAAGCCACTTGCTTTAACACCACCTACTTTTTGTATGGTTGCTAGAAAACATTTGCAAAATGCTAGAATAACTGATATATCTCAGTATATGTCAGATAGAATTATACAAATACAATTTGAGGGATATAATGAATTAAATGATTTAGAAACTAAGCATTTATTTATTGAATTAATGGGAAAACATAGTAATTGTATTTTAGTCAATAATAATCTAAAAATTATTGATAGTATGAAACATATAGATAATAGTATTAGTAGTGTTAGATTAGTATTGCCAGGTGTTAATTATGAATATCCTAAAACTAAAATTGATTTTACAGCAGTATCTTTTGATGATTTTAAAAATGTATTATTAGATTTAGATAATACTAGTTCTATATCATCTGGTTTGTCAGCTAGTTTTAATGGATTTAGCAATGTTTTTATACAAAATGTACTAAATGATTTAAATATAAATTTAAATTGTACTATACAAGATTTATCTAAAGAAACTATTGAAAGCATATATAAACATATTTCAAACATTTATTCAAATATACAAACTGGTATTTTTGATATAAAAGACGTAAACACAAAATCAATGTATATTAATACTAATAGTATGCCTGAAAATTCAAATATATCAATTTCAAAATATATAGATGATTACTATAATAATTTTAATACTAATATTTTGTTTAATGAGGCTAAAAATAACCTTTTAAGAGTTATTAATTCTGTTATATCAAAAGATTCAAAAAACTTAAAAATAGTTAATAATATATTAAGTGAATGTGAAAAAGTTGATACATATAGAATATATGGTGAATTAATTAATTCTAATTTACATATACATAATGATAATTCAGATTATTTAGTTGTACAAAATTATTATGATAATAATAATGAAATACATATCCCACTTGATAAAACTATTTCATTACCTAAAAATGCTCAAAAGTATTTTAAAAAATATGGTAAATTAAAAAAAGCATACACATATAATATATCTGAAAAAGAGAAATTAGAAAATGAGATTAAATATCTAGAATCTGTTATATATTCTATTGAATCTTCTAATGATATTACTGAATTAGAATTGATTAAAAAAGAGCTAATTATGGAAAAATATATTAGTGATAAGAAACAAAGAAACAATAAGCAAAATAGTTCAAAACCTAAACAAGAAAATACTATATCACCTCTTAAATACATGTATAACGATTATGAAATTTATGTAGGAAAAAATAATATTCAAAATAATTATTTAACACATAAATTTGCAAAATCAAATGATATATGGCTTCATACACAAGCATTTCATGGAAGTCATGTAATAATTAAAAATACAAGTAATAAAGAGATACCTGATGATGTAATTGAATTTGCAGCAAATTTAGCAAGCTTTTATTCAAAAGCATCTAGCTCAAATAAAGTTTTAGTTGATTATTGTTATATTAAATATGTTAAAAAACATCCATCTAATATGATGGGAATGGTTATATACACTAATTTCAAGTCAATCAACTCTACTCCAACTGAATATAAAGAATATATTTGTAATTAATCAGACAAATGGGGACGGAGGCAATTTGTCTGATTTTATAAAAAAACAATGAAATATTTTTTGTTTCATTATTTTTTTATGTTTAAAATAACATTTTTGGTTAATAATATTGTTAGGTGATTTAAATGATATATATAATCACAGCATTTATACTGTTATTTATGCTACTAGTTTTTATTTTTCTTTTCATATTAAGAGTAAATGTAAAAATAAATTATGAGTTTATTGAATTTAATAAAATTAAACTAAATATACGAGTAATTCTTTTTAATAAGTCAATATATAAATTTTCAAGTAATAATAGTTTAACTGAAATAATTATTGTTTATTTTAATAAAGATAAGAAACAAGAAGTTACATTAAAAGATAGTTTCGCAGATACTAAAAAATATATTAGTCGTATAATGTCTGATATATCAAAAGAAAAAATACATATTAATATATTTGTTTCATCAAGTAATGCTATTTTTACAGTGTATTTATCAACACTAGTATCTACCCTTTTTTCAATTTATTTAGCAAAACATATTAATAGCAAATATATTGATAATATTAAATATATTGTTACGCCTAATTATACAACAAATTTTGTTATATTTAATGTTAATATTAACACCAGAGTTATAACAGTTATAAGAATATTTTTTCAAATTACAAGGAGGAAAATTAATGGAAAATCATCCAATAGAAAATCTAATGTCAACAGTAATGACTAATTTAAAAGATATGATTGATGTAAATACAATCGTAGGTGAAAAAATCGAGGTTGGACAAACTACAATAATACCTATCTCAAAGGTAAGTTTTGGGTTTGCTGCAGGTGGTAGTGAATTTAATTCAGAAACTATGAATGAATATATGAGAAATGAACTAGATGAGGAAATTTCATATAAGCTTCCATTTGGTGGCGGAAGTGGTGCAGGTATAAACATAAAACCAATTGCTTTTTTGGTAATTGATGATAAAAATGATGCTAAAATAATACATTTAGATAATGATACACTTGGGGAAAAAATTGTAAATTATATACCAGACATTGTTAACAAAATTACTGAAATAATTAATAATAAAGTAAAAAAGGATTGTAACTGTAATCACGATTATATAGAGGTATAATAATTTAACAATATTCATTTTATAATATTATAAATTATAAAATGTTTAGATTTGTGTATCTTAACAATTCAATAAAAATAAGTATAATTTAATTAAATTAAAAATAGACCCTAAATATAAGTATTTAGAATCCATCTTTAAATTATCATAAAAAAATTTTACTTTACACAGTTTTTACGATACTCTCATAATATTCATAATCACAAAAAGAAATACACTTCAATTTATTGAAATGTATTTCTTTTTACAAACCTATCTTTCTATTTCATCTTCTTCAATTGCATTTTTAGATTGCTCTGACTTCATATTTTCCATATAATCATTAACACTTATATCTGGAATATAGTTCTTTGCTTCACTTTCATTTCTACCATAAGTTTGAGCTATTCTAATAGCTTCTTTACTTACATAATTAAGTACTGATGGTATATTGTCTGTATCTTTCATATAGTCTAACTCATCTTGTGATATATTACCATTTTTATATTTTAAATTAAAATGTTCTAATACTTTAAAATCTAAATCATTTAATTGGTTTTCACCATATTGATTTTGTAACTTTGAAACTAACACTTCTTTGTCAAAGTTATTTGTATTTAATACAAATTCATTCCATCCAAATTTCAATTGATTATCTTTTTCTTCGTTTTTCGCTAAATCAACTTTTAGAGTTTCATCAAAATCTATATCATTTTTATTTTGCACATTTCCTTCTTTATCTTCAATTTTGTCATAATTATTGTCTTTCCCTTTATTTCTTTTAAAAAAATCTAGTAAACCCATCATTATCACCTCTGTAAATATTATACAATATTTTTGGTAATTTTGCAAATCTATTTATGAGTTTGTAAGGCAA
>CAZFOR010000031.1:0-6152 GCA_964520895.1 uncultured Eubacteriales bacterium
TAAAATCGAATGTCCGAGTAAATGGGTCAGGAACGAGCACAGAACCATATATAATAGCTGAAAACTGATGTAGATTTAAAAACGGAGTAAGAGTTAATTTTAAACGGTTTTTGCCGTACTTATGAGATAATATTTTAAGAAGGTAAAAATTAACAAATTACTATGATGGTTAAATAGATAATTTAAAACACAGATTTTGATATTTCAAGGTCTGTGTTTTTGCAATTTATAGTAATTTGTTTTGTTTTCTTTTCTAATTGTAATTACTGTGAAATAATGTTAAAATATTAGTGGAGGTTTTTAATTTGAAAGAGATTTTAATAAAAGATGTAATAAAAGGTAGTATAGCAGAGGAATTAGATATACAAAAAGGAGGTTATTTATTATCAGTAAATAATCAAGAAATATTAGATATATTAGATTATAAATTTCATATATCAGATGAATTTGTTGTAATTGAAATAAAACATGGTGATGAAATAACTGAATATGAAATAGAAAAAGAAATATATGAAGATTTAGGATTAGTGTTTGAAAATGAATTGATAGACAATCCAAAAAGATGTATGAATAAATGTGTGTTTTGTTTTATGGATCAATTACCAGATAATATGAGAAATACACTTATATTTAAAGATGATGATTATAGATTATCATTCTTAACTGGAAATTATATTACATTTACAAATTGCAATGATAATGATATAGATAGAATTATTAAATATAGATTAAGTCCTATTAATATTTCAGTACATACCACTAATATTGAGCTTAGAAAGAAAATGCTAAATAATAAAAATGCTGGTAATATATTAAAATATATACAAAAATTATATGATAATGAAATATATATGAATGGTCAAATTGTATTATGCCCAGAGCATAATGATAAACAAGAATTGATAAAAACAATAAATGATTTATCAAAATTTTATCCATATATGCAAAGTATATCAGTAGTGCCAGTAGGACTTACAAAATATAGAAAAGGATTATATAATTTAAGAACATTTACGAGTGATGAAATGAAACAAACAATTATTGATATAGAAAAACTTCAAAAACAATTCAAAGAGAAATACAATAATAATATAGTATATTTATCAGATGAGTTTTATCTAAAAGCAGATGTTGAATTACCTAAATATGAAGAATATGATAATTTTCCTCAACTTGAAAATGGTGTTGGTATGGTTACATTGTTTATGCAAGAATTTAATGATAGATTAGATGAGCTCAAAGGTGAAGTTATAGACAAAAAGAAAAAACAAGTTTCTGTTATAACAGGTAGATTAGTTAAACCATATATTAAAAAATGTGTAGATATATTAAATAAAAAGTATAATATGAATATATTGGTATATGATATCAAAAATGATTTTTTTGGTGAAGAGATAACAGTAACAGGGTTAATTACAGGTGGAGATATAGTAAATCAACTACAAAATAGTAATCTTGGTGAAAAAGTATATATATGTGATGTAATGCTTAAAAGTGATGAAGATATCTTTTTAGATAATATGACGGTGGAAGATTTAAAAAAGAAGATAGAAAAAGAAGTAGTTATATTAGAAAATAATGGAGCTACATTTATAAATGAATTATTAGGAATAAAATAAAATATAAAAAGAAGAGAACCTAAAATGAAATAAATTCAAATTAAGTTCTCTTTTAATTACGCATTTTTTGCTACAGGAAACACAGATACTAAATTTAGTGATATGTTTCCTTTTGTATCAATATCTTTTAGCGAAACTTTCACATTTTGTGAGAGTTTTATTATTTCTGAAGGATGTTTTATTTTTCTTCCAAGGTACTGAGAAATGTCTGAATTATGTAATAAGCCAGTTACACCCCAGCCTATATCGATAAAACAGCCATATCCAACAAACGAATCAACAATTCCTTCAAAAGGTTGACCGGTTTTGCAATTAGAGAAAATATATTCTTTTGCTTTTTTAACCAAAGAATCTCTTTCACAAAGCCAGTGTTTGTCATCAATTCTAGATACAATCTTGAAATTGATCATAGTGCCTACTAAACTATGATAGGTAAAGTCTTTATCAGTAGAAACGTTAATAATTCCTATCTGATCATCATACAACCGAACTTCCATTATTTTAGTATTCCAATTATACGAAAGAGCTTCACCAGAAACTATAATATCCTTTCCAGCATAGTTTTCTACATCACAGATATTGCTAATTGCAAGAGCTTCTGAAAAGAATCCCTCAGGAAAAAATATCTGTTGCATTTTAACACTTCCCTTCTAAATTTTTAGTAATGGTACGCCATGTGAAAAAGAGGTAACCTTTGCAGGTACAATATCACCTTCTTCACATACCATATTTGGAATATGATTTACAATTATTGCGCATTGGTAATTTGGATTGTTATTTTGAAAATGGCAAAGCCATCTATTTTTATGATCTTTTGTATCCAAAACTACCGAAATTGTTGTTCCAATCGAAAGTCCAAATTGAGAACAATTAGAATAATTGACTTCAAATGTTTCAAAATTTGGATTGTATCCTATAACTTGTACATTAATTAATTGTCCTACATGAAATATCTTTCCTAAATCATTAATATAATATGAAGATATATTCTTAGGACAAAGAAATGTAGTGTTACCGCCGCCGATATCAAGAAATATACCAGTTTCAATGATTGCTGTGACTTTTGCTATGATGATATTTCCATATTGATAATTATCTTTTTGCCATTGTTTTGCTTTGTTTACAGCAATTCTCCGGTCACATGTAAATGTACCAGTTTGTTCATTAAATCCAACTATTTGAAAATTTATAATATTTCCAAGACTGGAACGAACTGCAGATAATTTTCTTGTATCAGACATTCTAAAACTGGATATCCACCCTTCAAGACCGCAACCAAGATCAACAATGGCAAAGGTGCAATCTTCTTTGGTGAATTTTACAATACCACTTAATATTGTATCTGTACCAATGCAGGACATTAATTGTTCAAACCGTTGTTCTCTATTTTCTGCTATACTTTCTGTAAAACCGTACCCTTCAGGTAAAAATCTTTGATTTGTTGACATTTAAATCATTCCTCCTAAAGCCTCTAAAATGAAGAGGCATATTTTTTTATTATAACTATACAATTACATTATCTATTATACCACAAAAAATATGTTTATGTAAACTAAAAATGCAAATTTTGTATTTTTTTTGACTTTTTGTTGCTTATATTATATAAAATAGGTATAATATCAGTGAAGAGGTTTTTATGAAAAAAAATATTAAAGATTTAAGTATAGAGCAATTAGAAAATGAAATTATAAATTTAGGTGAAAAAAAGTTTAGAGCAAAACAAATATACAAATGGATACATACGGGAATAAGAAGTTTTGATGAAATGACAGACATATCATTAGAGCTTAGAAATAAAATAAAAGACGAATTTGATTTATGTGTATTTAAATTAGAAGATAAACTTGTTTCACAAATTGATGGTACAACTAAATTTTTATTTAAGCTAGAAGATGGTAATATAATAGAATGTGTTGTAATGAGATATAAACATGGTAATACAATATGTGTATCAACTCAAGTAGGCTGTAAAATGGGATGTGAGTTTTGTGCATCAGCTAAAGTAGGGTTTATAAGAAGCCTGTCAGCTGGTGAAATTGAAGAACAAGTACTATTTGCAACATATTTATTAAATGAAAAAATATCTAATGTTGTATATATGGGAATTGGTGAACCATTAGATAATTATGATAATGTGTTACAATCAATTAAACTATTAAATAGTACATTAGGATTAAATATAGGAGGAAGACATGTTAGTATTTCAACATGTGGTATTGTTCCTAAAATATTAGATTTAGCAGATGAAGGACTTCAATGTACGTTATCAATATCATTACATGCACCAAATGATAAGATTAGAAAAACAATGATGCCAATTAGTAATAAGTATTCAATAAATGAGTTAATAAATGCTTGTAATGAGTATATAAAAAAAACAAATAGAAGAATTACTTTTGAATATGCTATGGTGGATGGAGTTAATGATAGTATAGAGTGTGCAAATGAACTTGCAAAGTTATTAAAAGGAATGTTATGTCATGTTAATTTAATTCCTATTAATAAAATAAAAGATGGTAAATATGAAAAAAGTAATAATGAAAACATATTAAAATTTAGAGATTTACTAATGAAAAAAGGAATAACTGTAACTGTAAGAAGAGAACTAGGTTCAGATATACAAGCTGCATGTGGACAGTTAAGACGTAATAGACTAGAGAATAAGGAGTGATAAATTGGAAAGGTATGGAATAACAGATAAAGGATTAGTAAGACTGCAAAATCAAGATAAAATATACTTATCTAATGATGAAAAATATAATTTGTATATTATAGCAGATGGTATGGGTGGAGCAAATGCAGGAGACATAGCAAGCAAAGAGGCAATAACATATGCTAAAAACTATATATTAGATAATTACATAGATTCTTCTGATAATGAAATAAAAAATTTAATACAGCAAACAATAGAAAAAACAAATACTAAAATATATGAAATGAGTATACAAAATAAAGATTATGATGGTATGGGAACAACAATAATCATATTATTAATTATTGGACATAAAATGTATATAGGACATGTTGGGGATAGTGCATTATATAGAATAAGAAGGAATGTTATAAGAAAGGTCACAAAAGACCATACTTATGTTCAAAAATTAATTGATGATAAAACAATTACAAAACAACAAGCCCTAACACATCCAAAAAGGCATATGATAACAAAAGTAGTCGGATGTTATGATAATATTGAACCAGACATAATAGTTAAGAAACTAGAAGAAAATGATTACATATTATTATGTACAGATGGTTTATATAATTTAGTTAAAGAAAAAGAAATATATGAAGTAATTACTAAAAATGATAATAGCAAACAAAGTTGTAATGAGCTTGTACAACTAGCAAAAGACAGAGGTGGATATGATAACATATCAGCAATTTTAATAAAATATAATTAAATGGAGGAATATAATGGATTTAACTGGGTATTTATTAGGAAATAGATATGAAATAATTGAAAAAATAGGTGATGGAGGAATGGCAACAGTATATAAAGCTAGATGTAGATTACTAAATAGATATGTTGCTATAAAAATATTAAAAGAAGAATATATAAATGATGCAGATTTTTCTAAAAAGTTTTCAACTGAGGCACAAGCTGCTGCAAGTTTATCACATCCTAATATTGTTTCAATTTATGATGTTGGTAGAGAAGGAAATATAAGTTATATCGTTATGGAACTTGTGCAAGGTAAAACCTTAAAAGAGCTTATAAAAGAAGATGGAAAAATGCATTGGAAAAAAGCGGTAGAAATTGCATATCAAATAGCACAAGGTATAGAACATGCACATAAAAATCATATTATACATAGAGATATAAAACCACATAATATAATAGTTACAGATGATATGAAAATTAAAGTAACAGATTTTGGAATTGCAAAAGCAGTTACATCATCTACTATTACTATGTCAGGTGATGCTATTGGTTCAGTACATTATTTTTCACCAGAACAAGCAAAAGGTGGTCATACAACGGAAAAATCAGATATTTATTCATTAGGTGTTGTGTTATATGAAATGTTAACAGGTGTTGTACCATTTACAGGTGAGTCACCAGTTTCTATTGCATTAAAACATGTGCAAGAAAGACCAGTGCCACCATCTGATTTAGAGATAACAGTTCCATACTGTGTTAATAATATAGTTTTAAAAGCTATGCAAAAAGATCCAACACTAAGATATCAAACAGTATCTGATATGGCATTAGATTTAAGTTTAGCATTAAATGATCCAACTAAAAACAATGTTACTATTGAAAACTATAATGAATCTCCAACACAAAGAATGGAACCTATTAAAGAAAACATATTGCTAGATGATCTTATGAAAAATAGTAATGATGTCAAAAATACAAGAAATAATGAAATTGATAAAAATGTAGATAATGATAATGAGATTCATAAAGATAGAAGTAAAGGTAACAGATTTTTAAAGAAAAATAAAAAAGTAATATTATATACAGCAATAATTTGTGCAGCTTCAATAATATTTATAGGCGCTTTTATTGGAGGACTATATTTAACA
>CAZFOR010000031.1:6252-15375 GCA_964520895.1 uncultured Eubacteriales bacterium
AGAACAAAAGATGTAGAAGTACCAGATTTAAGAAATATGTTGTTAGAAGATGCAACAAAACTTTTAGAAGAAAACAAATTGTTGATACAAGTTGAAAATGAATTAAATGACCCAACTATTCCACTGGGTTATATAATATCACAAGATCCTACACCTACTATGAAAACTAAACAAGGTAATACTGTAAATGTTATTGTAAGTAAAGGACCAACAGAAGTAACAGTTCCTGACTTGAAAAATGTTGATATTAATAATGCAAAACTACAATTAGAAATTTTAGGACTAAAATATGTAGAACAAAAGGAAATTAACTTAGAAATAGATAATGGTAAAATAATAAGGCAATCACCAGAAGCCGGAACTGTTGTTAAAGCAGAGGAAACTGTAACACTATATGTAAGTGATGGTGTTGGTGAAGGTAAAATTAAAATGCCAAAAATAACAGAGAAAACAGAAGCTGATGCAAAAAGTATTTTGATTTCAAGTGAATTAAAATTAAAAGAACCTATTGTATATAAATCAGATAGTAATAAACCAGATGGTGTTGTACTTTCACAAAGTATACCAACTGGAAGTATAATTGATAAGGGTACAACAATAAGTATAGAAGTTAATAAAATACAAGTTGAAGAACAAGTAAAACCAATAAGTAATTCAAATGTATCTTATTCAAATAATCAAGTTGCAATAAATTTATCAAATATTAATAATGATGAAAATGAGATTAAAATTGTAAATGATAAAAGTGTAGTTTTGTATGATAAAACACATACTAAATCTGAAGGAACTGTAAATGTTAGTGTTAATGTAGCTTCATCTGAATATATAGAAGTATATATATCAGGTAAGCTTACTGCTAGGTATATAATATAATGAGTGAGAATATGAGAAAAGGGAAGATTTATAAAATATTATCAAATTTCTATTATGTAAAAATAGATAATAATATGTATGAGTGTAAGGCAAAAGGTAGATTTAAAAATGATGGTACAGATATACTTGTAGGTGATAATGTTGAAATAGAGATAATTGATAATGATAAACTAAAAGGAAATATAGTAAAGGTACTTAAAAGAAAGAACTTTACTGTTCGTCCTAGTGTTGCTAATTTAGATAAATTAATCATTATAGTATCTCTAACTAAACCTGCAATAGATTATATGTTATTAGATAAACAAATAATTTATTGTATTAAAAATGATATAAAACCAGTTATATGTATTAATAAAATAGATAATAGTGAGAACAAGGAATATTTAAAAATAAAAGAAGTGTATGAGAAAATAGGATATAGTGTATATCCTATTTCAGCTAAATTAAATATTGGCATAAATGATTTAAAAAAAGAGCTAAAAGATAGTGTATGTGTATTTGCAGGTGTTTCAGGTGTTGGTAAATCAACACTTACTAATTGCATTTGTGATGAATATTTAAATATAACGGGTGGTATGAGTAAAATATCTAGAGGGAAACATACAACTAGACATGTTGAAATTTTTGAATATGATGATTTCTATATTGTAGATACTCCTGGTTTTTCTGTATTTGATATAGAGGATATACCTAAAAAAGAGTTATATATGTATTTTGAAGAGTTTATGGAATATACAGATAAATGTCAGTATAGGGATTGTACACATATAAAGGAAGAAAAATGTGCTGTTAAAGAAGCGGTAGAAAATAATGAAATAGATATAAACAGATATGAAAGGTTTAAACAACTATATGAAAGTATTAAGAGATAATATAAACATAAATACAAAAATGTGATTAAAGTATCTAAAATGTTTGCAAAAGTGTGATAAGGTAAATATAATAAATTAAATATAATTATCTATAAGTATGAAAGGAATGATATTATTATGAAAATATCACCATCAATATTAGCATGTGATTTTGCTAATTTAGAAAATGAGATTAAAAAGGTTGAAAAGTATTCAGATTATTTGCACATTGATGTAATGGATGGAAATTTTGTACCTAATATATCTTTTGGATATGATATAACAAAATGCATTAGTAACATAACAATATTGCCATTGGACGTTCATTTAATGGTAAAAAAACCATTAGATTTTATAAAACAATTTATAGAATTAGGGGTAAATATTATAACAGTTCATTATGAAACTATTAATAAGAAAGAATTGGAAGAAATATTAGAAATAATAAAGGACTCAAATAATGACATTAAACTAGGGATATCAATAAATCCTGATACTCCATATGAGGTTTTAATACCATATTTACAATATATAGATTTGATATTAGTTATGTCTGTATATCCAGGTTTTTATGGACAAGAGTTTATTAATGATATAGTATACAAGATAGATAGATTAAGTGAAATTATTAAGCAAGAAAAATTAAATATATTATTAGAAGTAGATGGAGGCATAAATGATATTACAATAGAAAATGTAAAGAATTGTGATATTGTTGTATCAGGTTCATATATATTTAAAAGTAATGATATCCAAAATGCAATAAAAAAGTTAAAAAAATAGTAAAAACATTCGACTTATATTACAAAAATATTACAAAAAAATTACAAAATTATTATATATCAACAATTTTGTAATTTTTTATTGCATTTTTTAAGGTAATAATATAAGATTAATACAGAAATGATATTTATATTTAAATGTTAAGGGAGGAATTATAAATGGTATTAGGACCAATGAAAAAAAGAATGATTTTAGCAGGTGTAATAGGATTTTTAGCAATGTTATTAATTACAATTGTATTAGGTATTTTTGGATATCAATATTACGCTAAAGTAGCAGAAGAAAGAGACATTCTGAAAAATGATTTTGTACAAGTTTGTTTTGTTAATAAAGAAATACAAGCAGGTGATGTGATAACTACAGATGACTTAGATGTTAAGAACATAAATAAAGCAGCATTGCCACAAAATGCGTATACTAATAAAGCAGAGATTTCTGGTACAAATGTATATTCAAGAATTGCAATTCAACCAAATACTATATTATTAAAAACTATGTTATATGAAGAAGAACAAGTAACTAGTGATATGAGATTACAAGAGTTTAATATGATATTATTACCTTCATTATTAGAAGAGGGAGACTATATTGATATTAGATTCCTATTACCAACTGGTAATGATTATGTAGTAGCATCTAAAAAGAGAGTGGAAAAAGTAACAGAAGGTACATTATGGCTTAATTTAAAAGAATTAGATATGGAATACATAAGTGGTGCTATTATTGAATCATATTTAACAAATGGAGCTTTATTATATGCAATAGAATATAGTGATGCACCAAATCAAAATAGTGCAGAGGTTACATATCCAGTATTACCAGCTGTTAAGGAATTGTTAGTAGAAAACAAAAATTTACAAGATAGTTTATCAATGAGCGAAGTAAGCGCTAGAATAGGTGATGAATCAACTTATAATAAAGATAGAATGTTATTGGATAATATTATTGCTAAATACATGGTTCCAGATGAAGATGTTAAAGAAACTATAAATGATAAAGTGTTAGAACAAATTGAAAAACAACAAGCTGAAAGAATTGCACAAGCATCAGGTATGAGTTCAGGTACAGGAGTAGGTGGAGAAGTAATAGAATAATATAATTGGAGGAGTAAATTTTTATGAAAGTAATAAATTTTATAGGGTGTTATAATAAAACTGAAATAATGTTATATGTTGCTAAAATAGTTAAATCAATGGGAAACTCAGTATTATATATTGATTCAGTTGTTACACAAAAATGTAGATATATAATACCAGCTATTGACTATACGGAAAAATATGTTACAACATTTGAAGAAATAGATATAGCAATTGGATTTGCATCAAAAAAAGAGATAGTTGATTATTTAAATGAAAATGGTGAAGACTTTAATAATTATGATTATATATTTCTTGATATTGATTCAGAGGATATGATTAAAGATTTTGATGTTGTAAATGCAAATTCTAATATATGTATAATATCATATGATAAGCAAGATATTATGAAAACTGTTTTATTAATTGAGGAAATATTAAATAATTCAAAAGATTATGTAGGAAAAGTTAAGATAAACAGAGTAGATATGGCGACTTTTATAGGTACAGCAGATGTAAAATATATTGATTATAATTTTAAAGATTTATATGTTGACTGGAATAAGAAGATTATAACAATGCCTTTAGATGAAGGAGATAAAACTGTTATAATACAAAATCAGTATTCTGAAAAAATGAAATTTAAAGAATTAACAAAAACATTTAAAAATGGATTAATTGATATATCTCAGATTGTGCTAGAAGAAAAAAATAATGCTGAGATTACAAGAGTATTTAAAAATATCGAAAGGAGAGTATAATAATATGGCTCAAGTTGCTTTTTGGGGACCTAATATTAATCAAAGTGGATCAACATCAATTGCTGCATGTGTAGCTAGTCTTTTAGCATTACAGCAAGATTATAGCAGTTTATTGGTTTCTACAAATTTTATGGATAGTACTTTGGAGACAAGCTTTATAAATATTGAAAAATTATCAGCTAGAAGTAGTATAGATTTTACTGATATAGGTATTGATGCATTAGAAAGATTAATAAAAAGTGGAAAACTTGCTCCTGAGAATATAGTTGATTATACAACACCAATATTAAAAGGAAGATTAGATATAATGTTTGGAACACAAAAAAAGGAGAAAGAGGTTTACACTAAAGTAATACAAATGTTACCAAACATATTAAAAAGTGCATCTTCTGTATATGATGTTATATTTGTTGATATCGTTAATGGCAGAGCAGATGAAGATATGATGAAAATATTAGAATCATCTGATTTAATAGTTATTAATATTAATCAATCAATTAATGTTATGAATGACTTCTTTAAAAACGTTATAAATTCTGATATATTAAAAAATAAAAAATTTGTATTAGTTTTTGGTAGATATGATAGATATTCAAAATATAATTTGAAAAATGTAGCAAAATTCTATAAATATAAGGAACCTATATTTGCTTTTCCATATAATACACAATTTTTTGATATGCAAAATGAGCATAAAGTATTAGAATTTTTTATAAAATATTTAAAAGTTAAAGAATCAGATAGAAATGGATTTTTTGTAAATGAAATGCAAAATTTAACAAATTATATTATGGACAACATAGTAATTTCAACTGATAGATAATATGAAAGATGAGGTAATCTAAATATGGGAGGAATATTTAATGTTGTATTAATAGTTGGCATACTTGTAATTGCAGTAGTAATTTTAGTTGCATATCTTTCAAAAAAAGAGATATCACCTAAAAAATTAAAAAAAGAAGATAAAGCTTTTACGATACCACAAATGCTAGCTTTTATTAAAAAAAGAATTGATGAGATAACTAAAATGAATATAACTGATATAGGATTATCAGAAGAAGAATTAAAAAGAAGAAAAAACAAGAAATATGAACTAAAGAAAGCCTTGAAAGGTTGTACATATGGAGATGTTAATGATAAAAAATATGTAAAAGATTTAATCTTCGACTTATTAGTTAGAGAATATGGTGTAAATCAATTCAATATTTCAAAATCAATTAATTTTGATAATTATCAATATTTAACATCACAAGATAAATTTGATATACTAATACATGTATTTATTAAAGAATATGGATATGATGCTTTAAACGAGATAATTAAAAAGTATAAATTGGATGAATTAAAATGTGTATATGGTTCTACAAAACCATGTTATGTAATTATTCCAGAAGAAATTGACGAGATATTTGAAAAAGAAATGATAGATGGAGATAATTTCTTATCTTTTGAAGATAAATTAATGATTGTATGTCAAAGAATTTATCAAATGTATAAAGGATATAGTGTTATAGATGAAGTAAGAGATATGAATATTGATGGTGTATCAGGTGGTGTATCTGGACTTCCAGAATCATTTATGTATCAATTAGGACAAATGGACAGCTATTTAGATCAAATGAGTGATAAAAAAGTTCCAAGAGCATGTGATAGTGCATGGATATTCTATAAAGGTAAATCTATTAGATTAGCATTTTTAACATTTGGTAGTGAAGAAGAATTAAAGAGAGTATGTCAAAATATATATAAATATAATAATCCAGGACAGTTATCAGATACAAATGGATATAAGATAAATGAAATGAAGGATGGATCAAGGGTTGTTGTTGTTCGTCCACAAATGTCAGAATCTTGGGCATTTTTTGTAAGAAAGTTTGATGTTCAAAAGGCAACACTAGAACAATTAGTAACACTTCCTGGATCAGATGTAGCAATACCTTTACTTAGATTTCTAGTAAAAGGTGCAAGGGTAACTGCTCTTACTGGTGAGCAGGGTTGTGGTAAAACAACAATGTTGATGGCAATGATAGATAGTATTTATGATACATATAACATTAGGGTACAAGAAACAGCGTTTGAGTTGCATTTAAGAAAAATTTATCCAACTCGTAACATATTAACATTTAGAGAAACTGAAACAATATCTGGACAAGATGGTCTAGATGTTCAGAAAAAAACCGATGGATCTGTTAATATCTTAGGTGAGGTTGCAACACACCCAGTTGCTGCTTGGATGATACAGATGGCCCAAGTTGCATCAAAATTTACATTGTTTACTCACCATGCTAAAACATTTCCTAACTTAGTTACAGCACTTCGTAACTCACTTTTAGCAATTGGTATGTTTAGTGATGAAAAAACAGCTGAAATGCAGGTTATTGGAGTATTAAACTTTGATATTCACTTGAAAAAGGATTTTAATGGACTTCGTTTTATTGAGAGGGTAACAGAATGTGTACCTGTTGAAAATATAAATGAATATTCATTTGAACATAAAAAATATAAAAACTTAGAAGAAAAAATGGATGTATTTATCGACAATGCTACACATTATTTTACTAAGATTACAGATAAAGAAGTATATAAAGCAGTAAATATTATGGAATATGTTGATGGTAAATATGTATTAAAAAATGCATTTTCAGATTACAACATGATACCAATGATTGAAAATATGTCAGAAGAAGATGCTTTAGATTTTGCTGATTTTATAATTAAGAATTGGCCTGAACAAAAAGATAAAGTTATGCAAAATGAAATAATTATTAGGCTTAATGAAGAAAGAAATCAAAGAAGAAAACAAGAAAAAACAGAAGATAAAAAAGACAATATAGTAAAAACTGTTTCAGTAAAAGTTGAAGATGTAGAAAAGGTTGCTAGTAATAAAAAAACAATTCAAAAAAAAGAAACTGTATCTAAAACTGAAATAAGTAAACCAAAAGCAAAGGCTAAAACTACTGTAAAAGCAAAGAAAGAAGGAGCTGATGTATAGTTGAGTATGTCAATTTTATTTGGTATTTTAATAGCTGGTGTAGCAGTACTTGCAATTATATATATTATGCTTCAAAAGAAAATGCAAGAAGGTGGAAAAGCGTATGAGATAGAAAAAATGCTTTCTTCTACAAAATCTGGTGGATTTTCTATGGAGGTATTCTATCAAAAAGCATACAACTTTGTTGTTAAAATACCATATATGTCAAGATACTTATTTAAGATTAGAAGAAGATTAGAAATACTAAATAATAATGATGAGTATTCAGTAAGAAAGCAAGCAGTTAAAGTAACTATCTTATCATTTTCGGCAACAGTAATTATTGCAGCAATCTTAATGTATATTAACTGGCCAGATGTATATATGCTTGTTTTATCATTACTAGGTATAACTGTTTTACATGAAACAATGATTGAAGTAATGGTAAATAAACTAGAAGACAAAATATTGAAACAAGAATTAGACTTCTTTTCAGAAGTTAGACATTATTATCATGAATATGGAATGGTAGAAGAAGCGATATATGAATCAGCACAAACACTATCAACTGAAATATCAATACAAGGAACAGCAATATATGAAATATTAATTTCAAATGATTGCGAAACAGAATTAGACAAGTATTATGATGTTGCTCCAAATAGATTTCTTAAGGCTTTTGCTGGAATATCATATTTGACAAAAGAGTATGGCGATAGAAAAATTGATGGTGCTTCATTATATTTAAAAAATATTAATAATATAACACAAGAATTACAAATGGAAATAATGAAAAGAGATAAGATAGATTATATATTTCAAAGTTTAACAATTATAGCAATAGCACCGCTTTTTGTTATAAAAATACTTAGAAATTGGGCTATAAATACCTTTTCTATTACATCAATGTTCTATAATGCTAAAGCAGGTAAAGTAGTTGAAATTATAATATTATTAATGGGATTTTTATGTTATAATATTTTAAGAAGAATTAAAGAAAATAACGATAGAGTTAAGGTATCTAATTCAAGGGCTAATAAATGGCAAGAAAAAGTATATAGATTTCCAATTATTGAATGGTTTGTTGATAGATTAATGCCTACACCAGGAAGTATGGATTATGCTAAACAAAATCAGTTATTAATTGATACAAATTCTGGTTTGAAATTGGAATGGGTATACGTAAATAGAATAATAACTGCTATAGCTTGCTTTTGTGCAATGCTAGCAATGTGTGGATATTTACATTGGTTTAGTTTGAATAATATATATAGTGAGGCAACAACAGAAAGTGCATCATTTGGTTCAATGTCAGAAGCAGAAACAAAAAAGGCACTTGAACTTACAAAATCAGATAATGAAGCTATAAAAAAAATACAAGGAAAATATAAACGAAAACAAAGATTAACAGAGTTAGAAGTAAAAATGTTGAAACAAGAGTATAATCAAAGTCATCAATATTCAGATTTTGAAACATATTTTGTTGCAAAATATCAAAATAAGGCATATACTGAAGAAGAAGTTGCAACATTTTTATTACAAAGTACAGATTTAACCAATAAATATGGATCAGAGGAAGAAGCAAAGGCTGCAGCTGTAAGAATACTAGACAAGGTTGAAAAAATAAATAATGAATACATAAAACCAGTTGAAATAGTAATTTGTATTGTAGTAGGTGTGGTAGGTTACTTTGTTCCTATGCTAATATTGAAGTTCCAAAGAAAGATGAGAGAACTTGAAAGAGAAAATGAAGTAATGCAATTCCAAACATTAATATTAATGCTTATGAGAATTGAAAGAATTTCAGT
>CAZFOR010000032.1:0-15012 GCA_964520895.1 uncultured Eubacteriales bacterium
AGAGAAAATCCACAAGCTTGTTATTAATAAAAAGTAATATTAAAATAGTAATCTTTTATTTAATACTAAATGTTGATACAAACATTACACATATGATATAATGATAAAAACTAAAAAGGAAAGAAAATAATAATATGAGTAAAATAAACGAATATTTAGAAAGAAATAATACAAATTTCCCAAATGACATAGGAGTTATATTTAATCAAGATGATAACTATACAGGTGTTACTAATAACGAAATATACCAATATGTAAATTCATTAGTAGATTATTTAAAAGGAAAATACACAAACATAGCAATTATAGGTAGCAATAGCTTAGAGTGGGCAATATCTCTTTGGGCAATATTTGGGTATGTAGGAAATGCAATACTAATAGATAAAGAACTAAATAAAAAATCAATTGAGCATATATTTAGTAAAGTTAATCCAGATTTAATAATAATTGATGATAATATTGATTTAAAGCTGGATACATATACATATTTACGATTTAGTGAAATTAATAAAATAATGAAAAAAAGTGTCACTAATGTATTAAATAACGACCATTCAGGGAGTATATATTTACACACATCTGGAACAACTGGTATGCAAAAAATAGTTCAGTTAAATGAAGTAAACATATTTGGTGTAATACCTGAACTAAATAACAAATGGCAAGTAACACATAAAGACTCATGTTTACTTATTATACCAATGTATCATATATATGCATTAACAAGTATGTTCCATTCAATGTATGCTGGAACAACAATTATTATAGAATCAGATTACGAAAAATTAGAAAAAGTACTTAAAGAAACGAAACCAACATTGTTTATGGGGGTACCATTAATGTATAATAGAATAAAAGATGCAATATTAAGTAAAAACAAAAATACTATACAATTAATGATTAACATTTCAAATTTACTATTAAAAGCAAATATAGATATGCGAAACAAAATATTCAAAAAAATACACCAATATTTTGGTGGAAGATACTTCTTCGGTTGCTCAGCAGGGAGTATATTATCATATGATACAAACAAATTCTTTAATGACATAGGATTACCAATATATAATGTATATGGTATGACTGAAACATCTGGACCAGTTGCAATAAACTATAAAAATAATAACAAATATAATTCAGTTGGAAAGATATTAGATATAAATCAAGTAAAGATTGTTAACAAAGGCTTAGATAATATTGGTGAAATATGGGTAAAAGGGACAAACATATTCAATGGATATATTGGTGGGCAAGATAGCAGTGATATAAAAGACGGATACTTTGATACAGGAGATATAGGATATATTGAAAATAATTTCCTATATGTTAAAGGAAGAAAAAAGAATATACTAATAGGAGATAATGGAAAAAATATTTCACCAGAAGAACTAAATAGGAAAATACTAAAATATGCAGACATAAATGACTGCAATATTATTATGGAAAACAACCATTTAATAGCAGTAATTAACACACAGTTAGATGAGTTACATATTAAAAGAATACTAGATAAAATAAATAAAAAACTTCCAAACTACAAGAAAATATCAGAGTTTAGAATTACTAACAAAAATATTAAATAATGGAGAATATAATGAATATAATTGAAGTTAAAACAAAAGAAGATAAAGAAAGATATATACAATTTATTTATGAAGTATATAAAAATGATAGCAACTTTATTGATATGAATGTCATATTAGTAAAGAACTTTTTGTACAAAAAAGATGAATATGCAAAAAGAGCAAATATAATACCAATAATAATTGAAGATGGGGAAATAAAATTAGTATGTATGTATATAAGCACAGATGACAGTAAAGAATTAAGACTGTCATTTTTAGAATTCCTACCACATTCACAAATATATCTAAAACAAATAATAGAATATGGGAAAAAGTTATTAAAAAAACTAAATTTAGAAAAGATTATAGTCGGAATAAATGGGCAAATAAGCTATGGATTAGGCATATTAGTACATGGACATAACGACAAATTCGAATTTAACTCAAACTATAATCCAGACTATTATGTACAAGAATTAGATGAGTTAATCAAAACAAAAAAACGAGCATTTTCATATATATATGATGCACAAAAAAGTTTAGAAAGTTTTAATCAAGAAATGTTAAGTAATATATATAGTAACTATACATTTAGATATATGAACAAAAGATACTTTAAAAAAGATATGTTAATCTTTGGTAAGTTATGTCATGAAACATTAGAAAATACCCCATATTATTCAACTAAAACACCTTATGAAATGTATGAATTAATGAAAATGATGAGATTTCTAATGAAAAATCAAGATATAATATTTGCACTAAAAGATGGAAAAGAAGTAGGCTTTATATTTACACATCCAGACTATGCCGAGTTTTTTGATAAACCAAAAATAAATTACATTAAACTATTTTTAAAATTAATATTCAAAAGACCTAAAAATGTTATATACAATATTATAGGGGTATTACCAGAACATCAAAAAAATGGATTAGCAATTGGACTAATCGATTATTCCATCAAAATGAGAAAAAAGAACTATCAGCAAGGAGTTTCATCATTTATATTAGAAGATAATATACAATCAACTAATTTATGTAAAAAAATATCAATAGGAATAAGCAAAGAATATAGATTATATGAAATAGAGGGATAGTAATGTATAAGCTAATAAATCGAGCAAAAGACTTGCCACAAGAGTGGGATGAGCTATGCAAATATAATATATATATGTCAAAACATTTTTTAGAGTATATGGAAAAAGTAAATTTCTGTAACCAATCATACCATTTGTTTTATAAAGATAACATGTTATATAGCTGTTTTATGATGTTTGAAAAGAAATTTAACCTATTTATATTTACAGATAAATATAACATAAAAGTAAATATGAAATTCATATATTTACCTTTATCAGTTACACAATCAAGTATTATATTTAATGAAGATAAATCAGAAATTGAGCAAGTGTTAAATAAAATGAAGGGAATAAAAATTATAATAAATACAGATGAAAATGAGATACTTAGCAACTTTACACAAGGATATTATTTACCAGTATGTATATTAGAAAATAGGTGGGATAGTTTTGAGCAATATCTTGCTGATTTAAGGTCAGGCTATAGAAGAAGATATAATCAAGCCTTAAAAAAAGGTGAAGAGTTACAGATAGAAATATTAGAAAATAACGAGTTGTTTACAGATGAGATGTATAATCTATATGAGCAGGTTTTTAATCATTCAACATATTCATTAGAAAAATTAACAAAAGATTTTTTTAAAAATGATATATCAAAAATAATGACATTTAAAATTAACAACAAAGTAGAAGCGATAGTACAGATTATTGAAGATAGACAAAATGATACACTCATTTTTGAATTTGGTGGATATAACTATGAGAATGCACATCAATATGATTTATATCATAATATGTTAATTGAGATTTTGAAATATGGAATAAAAAATAAATTTAAATACATTAATTTAGGTCAAACAGCATATGATGCAAAACTTAAATTTGGATGTGATATACAGTATAAATATTTTCTATTATCACATAACAATAGATTTATAAATCATCTTATAAAAAAGAAAATACATTTTTTAGAATATAAAGTACAAAAATATAATTTTAATGTATTTAAAAATAAAGGGGAAAATTAAAATGAAGGTAATGCTAGTTAGACCAAAGCCACATAAAAATTCATTAGGACTTACTGATTTAATGCACTGTGAGCCATTAGATATGGAATATGTCGGTACACTTGTAGAACAATTAAAACATGATGTGTTATTAGTTGATTTGCAAGTTGATAAAAAAGATATAAGCTTTTATTTAAAAAAATATAATCCAGATGTAGTAATATTTACATCATATTTAATACATGTAAATGTAATTAAAAGCTATGCTAAAACAGTTAAGAACTATAACAAAAAAATAATTACATCTGTTGGAGGTGTTCAAAGTGAAGTTACACCAGAGCTATTTAAAGATGAAGATATAGACTATATTATAGGAATAAATGGAATGGAGAATACTCAAATATTATTAACTGCAATAGAAAAAAATGAAACTCCAATTTTTAATCATAAAGAAATTAACAAAAATTATCAATTACCTAAGGTAAATAGAAATCTAACAAAAAGATATAGAAAGAAATATTATTATTCATATAGAATGCCATGTGCATTATTGAAAACATCATTTGGTTGTCCTTTTAAATGTAGTTTTTGTTTTTGCACAGCAATTACTAATTATGAGTATTATGTAAGAGATTTAAAGCCAGTGATGCAAGAACTAATTGAGTTAGAGGAAGACAATGTTTTTATAGTTGATGATAATTTTTTAGTTGATAAAGAAAGAATAAAAGTATTTTGTGAGTTATTAGATAAATACAATATACATAAACATTTCTATATTTCTGCAAGAGCAGATTATATTGCTGAAAATGAAGATGTAATTGAACTAATATCTAAACATGGTTTTGATACTGTATTTATAGGATTAGAATCATTTAAACAAGAAGATTTAGATAATTTTAATAAAAAAAGTAGTATTGAATCAAGTGAAAAAGCGGCGCAGATATTAGAAAAATATAACATTGAACTACATGCTAGTGCAATAGTTGGACAAGATTGGGATAAACAAGATTTTAAGAACTTTTCTAATTGGTTACATACAATAAAATACAGATATATAAATTTTATGCCTATATGTCCGTTACCTGGTACTGATATGTGGGATAAACATAAGGATAAATTATTATGTTCACAAACAGAATATGAGAAATTTGATTTTATGCATGTAATGGTAAAGCCAACTAAATTAAAAACAAGCCAGTATTATAAAGAAATAATAAAAATATATTTTAGAGTAACAGCAAATTTAGATAATTTAATATATATAACAAAAACTTGTAATTTAAAAGTAGCATGTATGACTTTATATGGGTTACTTAGAATAATATTTAATTATTTAAGTATGAGTAGAAAATACAAAAAGAAGCGGGGATTAGTATGAAAGTAATGTTAGTAAGACCAAAACCACATAAAAATTCATTAGGATTATCTGATTTAATGACTTGTGAACCATTAGAGTTAGAGTATGTAAGTGCATTAATAAAACAAGAAGGTCATGATGTTATTTTAATAGATATGATGTTAGAAAAAAAGAAATTAACACATTTTGTTAAAAAACATAACCCAGATATTGTAGCATTTACTTCATATATAACACATGTTAATGTTATAAAAAAATATTGTAAAGAAGTAAAAAAATACAATAATAAAGTTATAACAGCTGTTGGTGGTGTACATAGTGAAGTTATTCCATCTGATTTTGATGATGAAAATATAGACTATGTTTTAGGAATAAATGGAATGGAAAATATGGCAATTTTATTAAAAGCATTACAAAACAATCAAAAGGTTCAATTTAAAAATGATAAAATAAACAAAGAATATGTATTGCCAATGCCTGATAGAGATATAACCAGCAGATACAGAAAAAAATATGATTATGCTTATCATGTTCCATGTGCATTATTAAAAACATCATTTGGTTGTCCATATAATTGTAGTTTTTGTTTTTGTGTAGAGATAACAGGACATATATATTTTGAAAGAGATTTAAAACTAGTTATCGAGGAAATAAAGCAAATAAAAGAAAAGAATATATTTATAGTAGATGATAATTTTCTTGTTAGTAGGGAAAGAATAAAGGAGTTTTGCAAATTACTAGATGAAAATAATATACATAAAACCTTTATAATATTCGGAAGAGCAGACTTTATTGTAAATAACCCGGATAGTATAAACTTACTTAGTAAATATGGATTAGATGCCGTATTTGTAGGTATAGAAAGTTTTAAACAAAGTGATTTAAATGATTTTAATAAAAAAACTGATGTTGAGACAAGTGAAAAAGCATCAGAAATATTATATAAATATGGAGTTGATTTATATGCAGGAGCTATTGTAGGTCCAGACTGGGATAAAAAAGATTTTGATGATTTTACAAAATGGCTAAGAAGAATGCATATTAGATTTACAAATTTACAACCACTTGTACCTCTTCCAGGTACAGCAATATATAATGACTATAAACAACAACTACTACTAGATCCAAAGGAGTATGAGAAACTAGATTTAACACATTTAGCAATAATGCCTACGAAATTAACACCTACTCAGTATTATCATCAGATAATAAGAGGATATTTTAAAACATCAACAAGTTGGTCATCAGTAAAATATATTTATAAAAAATGCGGATTTAAGGTAGCATTTAAATGTGTAAGAGGTGCAACAAAAATGTTATGGCATTATATAAAAATGCAGTGGCAATACAGAAAGGTAGGTAAATATGAAAGAGCAAAATAATATAAAAAAAGAAAAAAGAATGCTTCTAATACAACCTACAATATATGACCAATATAATAAACTGGTAAAAAAAGATATGTTGTTTTTTATAGGATTAACAATGCCGTTACTTGCGGCTGAATGTGGAGATGACTGGAAGGTAGAAATTTGTATAGAAACAATAGAAGATATACCTTGGGATACTGATATAGATTTAATAGGTATTGGAAGTATGGGACATTCGATAATTAGAGGAATTGAGATTGCAAAAGAATTCAAAAAAAGAGGAAAGACAGTTGTAATGGGTGGATATATGGCAAGTTTAGTTTCTCAAGAAGTCAAACAATATTGTGATACTATAATGCTTTCAGATGCAGAAGGTTATTGGACAGATATGTTAAATGATTATTTGAATAATGATTTAAAACCTTTTTATTCAAAAAAAATTGATATACTTAAAACACCTGTTCCAAAATATGAGCTAGTTACAAGTAAAAAGATTGGAGATTTCTTGCCAGTTCAAGCAGGTAGGGGATGCCCAAATGATTGTGCATTTTGCTCAATTGCTTGTTTATACAAAGGGAAATATTTTAGAAGAGAAATATCTGAGGTAATAACAGATATAAAGAGAGTGAAAGAATTAGGATTTAAGAAGTTTTTATTAATAGATGATAATATATTATCAGATAGAAGATATATGATGGATTTATGTGCTGAAATGAAAAAACTAAATATGGAGTGGTATAGCCAATGTTCAATTCATTTGGCAGATGATGATGAGTTACTTAAATGTGTTGTAGATAGTGGATGTACCTGCCTAAGTTTTGGAATAGAGACAATAACAAAAAGTAATTTGCAAAAATTAAATAAGGATTGGGAAGATCCAGCACAGTATAGTAGATTAATTCAAAAGCTAAGAAATGCAGGAATAGATGTTGCAACAGAAATGATGTTAGGGTTAGAAGATGATACAGAAGAAAGCATTAGAGAAACTGCGAAGTTTATAATTGAAAATAAAGTTGAGGCACCAAAGTTCTATATTCTTTGCCCAGTGCCTGGAACACCATATTATGAGAGTATAAAAGATTCTAAAGATTTAGTAAATCATGATATATATACATATTCACCAAATAAAGCTACTAAAAACACACCAAATTTAACTGCAGAGCACATTGATAAATTGTATTGGGAGTTATATAACGAGGTGTATTCTATAAAGAATATATTTAAAAGAGTAATATTTACTAAGAAATTTTTAAAACATCCTAAAAGAGAATTATTTATTTTTGGAGTTAATTTGTTTTACAGATATCATATTAAACATGGTATAGCTCCAATTATAATATAAGATTAAATAACTAAAAATAAGCAAGTGTTTAATATCTAAGTATTACTTATTTATTAAGCACTTGCTTGTTAATTAACATTATTTTATTTCTTTTTATACACACCTAACACTAAGCTACGAATTACAGGAATTCTTTTAATTACCTCTATTACTAGTGGTAATAATACTAGAGTAGATATTAGTATTACCAAATAATTTAACATAAATGGTAGGTGCAAATATGTAACAACTAAATATCCAAGTCCTACAACTACTGGATAATGAAGTATATAAAAATTGAAGTTGTTTTTAGTCATATATGTTGTAAAATTATTATTGAAATTTAAAAACTTTTGACCTAAACCAAGTATTGCTAAAATTGTAATCCATAAATAAATATTTGTAAATAAACTTTGCAAACAACTGTCTAAGGTAAAGTTTGTTCCATAATAATATATAACATACATTATTCCAATAACCAAAGATATTATACCTAATGTTAAACTAATGCTTTTAGTTTTTTCTAATATTTCATTATGTGAGAATACAAAATAACCTAGTAAAAACATTAGAATATAAATTCCAAATCTGTAAACAGAAATTACTGGAACATTTAATATAAAAGAACTACCCCAAACTAATAAGACTAATATTAATAATATTGGTAAATTAACCTTACCACATATATTCCATATTTTATCATTTTTATCAAACTTTTTAATCAAACCAAGTAATATACATGATATAAATAAAACATGTGCAAACCATAATGGTCCAATTCCAGTTAAACAATAAACAATATATTTAATAAATCCAGGTGTTGCTATAGTAGTATCACCAAACATATTTACATATTGATTTGTAACTAATCCTACTATCCAACAATATACAAATATTCCAATAGTTGATGGGATTAAAAGTTTTTTGACTCTATCTTTTAAAAACTCTTTAACACTTCTTTTTTGTAAAGAATATCTACTTGAAATACCTGATACTATAAATAACAAACACATAAACCAAGGATAAACAAATATTAAAAAAGTATCAAATATTGGAATACCTTGAACACCGATGTTTGATATTACACCACTACAATTAAACAGATATATTATATGATAAAATATTACAATTACCATTGTTATCCATCTAATATTATCTAAAAAATGTTTCCTTTCCTCCATACAAATTCCCCCATAAATTACTTGTTTTTCTTTTTAGTATTTCCAATTATATTATCAGTAAAATCCTCAATAACATCTGATTTAACTAAAGCCATACCCTTTGATTTATCACATAAAACTATAATTGAATCACCTGGTTTTATATCAAACATTTCTCTTGCATCTTTTGGAATTACTATTTGTCCTTTTTCGCCAACTTTGCATATTCCCACATATTTTTCTTTTTCCATTTTATCATCTCCAAAATCTAATTTTTCATACTTTTCATACTTATTATACTATGCAGAAAAAACAAAATCAAGTTTTAAAACAAATTGTAAATTATTTCTACTTATGTTAGAATATATAAAATAGGAAAATAATAAGAAGTAATTTAGATTAAGGGGGATTAAAATGGATATAAATGCATTAAATGATATGTCATATGGTATGTATATAATATCAACAAAATATAATGGTAAAAAGGTAGGTTGTTTTGTAAATACAGTGGCTCAAATAACATCACAAGATCCAATAATAGCAATAAGTATAAATAAGAAAAATTATACTAATGAAGCTTTGCAAATTGATAAAGAATTTGCAGTATCAATTTTATCTGAGCAAACAGACTCAAAAGTAATAGGAAAGTTTGGATTTTTTTCATCAAGAGATGTAAATAAATTTGAAGATATAGATTACAAGGAAATAAATGATATTCCTGTTATTAATGAAAATATATGTGGATATTTGATTTGCAAAGTAATAGATATAGTAAGTGTTGAAACACATAATATATGTATAGCTAGAATATTAGATTCAAAAAAAGAAAGTGATAATACACCTATGACATATAGATATTATCATAAAGTTATAAAAGGGAAAGCCCCTGAAACTGCACCAACATATAGAAAGGTTGAAGAAACTAAGGAGGTGAATGGTATGGAAAAATACAAATGTAGTATATGTGGATACATATATGATGAAGAAAAAGAAGGAGTAAAATTTAGTGATTTACCAGAAGATTGGACATGTCCTTTATGTGGAGTAGGAAAAGATATGTTTAAAAAAGTGGAAGTGTAAAAATTATATAAAGAAATAGAAATGCTAGTATTTATAGTTAGCATTTCTATTTCTTTAAAAAATTTGTATAGTTAATAAATTTATATGTCTAATCCATTTATCCATTCATCAATAGTATCTTTTGATGAACTAACACTTGAACCACTAATAGCTAGGCCATCTAAATATTTTGATGCATTTGATACTTTTCTAAAATCAGTTTGTGCAGAGCTCATACCACTACCACCATGTGTAACAAATTGAATAACAGTTTTACCTTCAAAATTCTGACTTTCAGCATATGTAAATACTGCCATAGGACAAGTACCCCACCAAATAGGAGAACCGATAAATACAATATCATAATCATCGACATTTACTATTTGTTTTAATTCTGGTCTTGCATTTTCTGATTTTTCTTGCTGAGCAACTTCTGTTGTTTGAGTATATTCACTTGGATATTCTTTAACTGTTTCTATTTTAAATAAATCTCCACCAACTTTTTCTTGAATATATTTTGCCATTTCTTCTGTATTGCCTGTTCTAGAATAATATGCAATTAAAATTCTTTTGTTATTTTTATCAGTATTCTCATTTGAAACAGTAATGTTGTCATCAATATTGCTATTTTGCCCTACATTAGTATTATCTGCGGGGTTATTTTTAAATAGGCAATAACCAATTCCTACTGCAATTAACAATATGACTATAATTGCTATAATAATTTTAAAATTCATATAAATACCTCCTCAGATAATATTATATAAGTTAAAGTTTACTTTAAGTCAATAGTTTTGTACAATATTTTTATAAATTAACAAAAAAAAGATAGAAAAGTACTTTAATATTGTATATTACAGAATTATAGGTAATAAAAAACAAAGACACTAGTATAAGACTAGCATCTTTGTTTTTTGTTACTTGTTGTATCCGCCCTCATACAGAGGGTCAATTAGATGTTTTTCGGAATCTGCTACTTCTTTATCTTCCCAACCGACATAGGCTTTTATTGAACCATTTGCCATCAGAAAAAGTGGCTGAGACCATGAATCAGAAGTAAGACGATAATCTGCATCAATAACATATTTAACATTATGAGCAATTACATCTATTCCGTAATGGTCATTTTCGCCATTAAGTATTGTTCCATACTCTTTAAGACCATACACATCTGTTCCAAAACGGAAGATATAACCTTCCCATGCAGACACTCCACAGTAAATAGCTTCATTTGGCAAAGAATATGTTGCAGTTTTTTTACCGAATTCCCAGCGTGAGAGGGTACCTGTTTCAGGAATATAGCTTATGGCAAAAACCATGTCTTTGTCAATAATACTATCATTTTCAGGACAGTGTATGTTTCCTTTATAATTAGTACTATTACTAGTAGTATTGACTATTACAAGGTCACCTAGACTGTTTACTCCCCAGATTTCAA
Source organism: uncultured Eubacteriales bacterium (assembly GCA_964520895.1). Taxonomy (GTDB): domain Bacteria; phylum Bacillota; class Clostridia; order TANB77; family SIG350; genus SIG350. Next base: position 11,354 of record CAZFOR010000032.1, read on the forward strand.
TATCATTTTCATTATTAAATAATATAGGAAAATAATATTGAATTGCATCTGTGCCACCGTATACTGTTGCTGTTTTGTCAGTGACATAGTATCCTTGTTCCTTAAGATAAGCTTTTTCATTATCATTAAAGAATTTGTCATCAGTTAACCGTTTTTCAACAGTTTTCTGATAAAAGGATATTTCATCACAATCAGGTGCGTTAGGAAAACTGTATAGTGTTTCCTGTGGCTCGGTTGCAACAGTATTTTCTTTATTGTTACATCCTACAAGTGTGACCATTGCCATTATCAGTGCGATTGCGAGTAGAGTTGTTTTTTTCATGTTTTTTGTCTCCTTAAAATAAAATATTTTTTTCCTCCTAGTAGAATTTTAAAATAAAACATCTACTATTTTCCCTTAGGAGTGGGAATATATATTAAGTTATTTCTAACGATATAATTATACCATATTTTAAACATTATGTAAACAAAGATACAAAAAATATAATGCCAAAAGATATAAGTATATGAATAATTTTACATATTTTGTTAATAATATATTAAAGGTGATTAATTATGAGTTCATATTGGGTAGATTCAACTAAAACAACAAATTATCCAAGTATAGAAGAAGATGTTGATTTTGATGTATGTATAATAGGTGGTGGAATAACAGGAATTGTCACAGCATATTTATTATCAAAATCTAATTTAAATATATGTATTTTAGAGGCAGATAAAATGGGCATGGGAGTAACTGCAAATACTATTGCTAAAATAACAAGTCAACATGGTCTGTTATATGACTATTTGTATAATTCATATGATAGAGATACTGCAAAAGGATATTTAGATTCAAATGAAAATGCAATTAAATTAATTCAAAAGATTATTGAAACTGAGAATATACAATGTGATTTTACAAAACAAGATTCATATGTATATACATGTGAAAAACAAAACGATGAGAAAATACGAAATGAGAAAAACGCAGTAGATATGTTAGGGTTTAATGCAGAGTATGTAAAAGAATGTCCATTACCATTTGATATAGTTTCTGCAATTAAATTTCCTAATCAAGCTCAGTTCCATCCAAGAAAATATCTACTTTCGTTATTAAATGTACTAGAAAAAAATAATGTCAAATTATATGAAAATTCAAAAGTAGTTGATATAAAACACAAAAAAGATGAATATGAGATTAGTGTTAATAATTGCACTGTTAATTGTAAGTATTTAGTAATGACATCACATTATCCAATTAAAAACTTCCCAGGGATGTATTTTATAAAAATGTATCAAGATTCATCTTATGCAATTGGGATTGAAACAAATGAAGAAGTTTTTGATGGTATGTATATATCATGTGATACACCAGTAACTTCACTTAGGAATATAGTGCAAGAAAATGGAAAGAAACTTTTAATTGTAGGTGGGTCTGGACATAAAACAGGTGCAACAGATGTTAATATAGAGGACAGTTATATAAATATAGAAAACTATATTAAAACAATTTATCCAGATGCAAAGGTAAAATACAAGTGGATGACAGAGGATTGCGTTACATTAGATAAGATACCATATATAGGTGAGTTTTCTAATTTTTTAAGTAATATGTATGTTGCAACAGGATATAAAAAATGGGGTATGACAACTTCACATGTAGCAGCACAGATTATATCTGATAAAATATTAGGTAAAGATAATATGTATGAAAAGATTTATACTGCAACAAGGATTAAACCAATTAAAAATAGTAAAGAGTTTGGTAATATGATAAAACAATCTGTATATTCTTTGGGAATTAACAAAATGACTCCAGCAATAATTAAATATGATGAGTTACAAAATGATAGTGGTGGTGTAGTAGAATATAACGGAGAAAAATTAGGTATATATAAAGATATAAATGGGAAGGTATTTGCAGTAGTTCCATATTGTAAACATTTAGGTTGTGAACTATCATGGAATAATTTAGAAAAAACATGGGACTGTCCATGCCATGGGTCAAGGTATGATTTCGAAGGTAATGTTATTACTGAGCCAACTACTGAAAACTTAGATAAAAAGGATAATTTATTTTTATAGTATTGAAAAACAAGGTAAAAAATGTTAATATATAAATATGTTAAATTAGTTATGCAAAAAAGAAACCCAGTAGAATTTTATAGTAACAAATAGAGAGATAATGGTTGGTGGAAATTATCAGTATATAAAATTTGAATTACACTTCTTATAGTAACTAACGTGTTGCTACGAATAAGCTATAATGAGGCAATATTATTATATAATATTGTAAATAAAGGTGGTACAACGGAGCTAATTCGTCCTTTAAATAGGATAGATTAGCTCCTTTTATTTTTAGGGGGTGGTATTATGACTCGAGTGGAAGAAATTAAAAACCAAGAGTTATGCTATAAATATTCATATAAAAGGATAATAGAAAAAATATAAGGAGAGTGTTGATATGAATAATGAAATAGAAATAATAACAAGAAAAGCTGTAGAGATTTTTTCGAAAGAAGAATTAATTAAAAAATTAAATAGTGGTAAAAAATTAGTAATAAAATTTGGTGCAGATCCAAGTAGACCAGATTTACATATTGGACATAGTGTTCCACTTAGAATTTTAAAGCTATTACAAGATATGGGACATGATATTGTATTTGTAATAGGTGATTTTACTGCAATGATAGGTGACCCATCTGGTAAAAGCAAAACAAGACCTGCATTAACATTTGAAGAAACTAGGAAATCAGCTGAAACATATTTAAATCAAGTTACAAAGATATTAGATAAAGAAAAAACAAAAATAGTATTTAATTCTGAGTGGCTTAAGAAAATGAGTTTTGAAGATGTTGTAAAACTTGCAAGTAAATATACTGTTGCAAGAATAATGGAAAGAGATGATTTTAAAAATAGGTTTGAAAACAACTTACCTTTATCTATGCATGAATTACTATATCCTTTAATGCAAGGATATGACTCTGTTGCATTAAAATCTGATATAGAAATTGGTGGAACTGATCAAACATTTAATTTGTTAGTTGGTAGACAGTTACAAAAAGACTATAATCAGGAAAGTCAAGTTGTAATAACATTTCCGTTATTAGTAGGTTTAGATGGAAAAGAAAAAATGAGTAAATCATTAGATAACTATATAGGCCTTACAGATACTCCATTTGAAAAGTTTGAAAAAAGTATGAAAATACCAGATAATGTTTTAAGACAGTATTTTGAACTTGCAACAGATTTACCAATAACTGAGATAGATGAAATAATGAATGGAGATATACGTGAGGCACACATAAGGTTTGCTAAAGAATTAATTAAAATGTATGATGATATAAATGAGTTTGAAATTGCAAAAGAAAAATATTTTAGTATAGCAAAAGGTAAAATTCTTGATAATATAGAAGAAGTAAAAATTGCTGAAGAAAATATAAATATTTGTGATTTGTTAGTACAAATAGGTTTTGCTAATTCTAAAAGTGAAGCTAGAAGAATGATTCAAGGTAATGGAGTAAAAATTAACAGTACTACAGTTACAGAGATTGATAAGATTATTGAGCTTGATAATGATATAGTAATACAGTTTGGTAAAAATAAATTTAAGAAAATAGTTAATTGAAAAGTTAAAAGCTATTCTGTAAAGTAAATGCATTTTGTAAGAAAAAAAA
>CAZFOR010000033.1:0-14934 GCA_964520895.1 uncultured Eubacteriales bacterium
TAGTATTTGTCTATGTTTGTTATAATTGTCCCACGATTTTCCCATGAAGAAAAATGTAAAGGCTGAAATATGCTATTTGAAGCGATTTTTAGGAAAATGGCGGTTCTTGAATGAGGAGCCAAATACAATGGGAACTATTTGATTTATTTCATTTAGTTCCCTTTTTTTATTTAACCGATAACCATAGTTGACATAAATATTGACTTTGTTAAAAAATACTAAAGAAGGAGATTACACAAGATATACTTTCGAAGAGTTTATGTTTGTTTTTGGTAAGCTTATATGTAATGGTGAATTTGATATGTCTGATATTGATGTCTGTTTTGACGATATAAGTTTTACGAAAATTAAAAGTTAAACAGGAACTACTCATAAATACTAGATTTTGAGTAGTATCAAATATAGTTTAATAAATTTTTTGGAGGTAATATTATGAAAAACGATAATGCTATTGTTAATTTTTCAAATAAGATTAATGATGAGTTAGTAGCACGCTTTTTACAAAGTAATAGTCGGTCAGAGATTTATACAGTTACATTAACATATCAAAGCGATATTAGTTATGATTTTAAGAAAGCTTTGAAAGAAGTAATACTTTTGAAACTGACTGTTGATGAGATTGAAAATTATATTAATATGTATTGCAGTAATGAAGTATTAATACATGTAATTGAATTTTCTGATAACTTGATTCGTTTGCAAATTATAAAACTACCAAAATGTTTCAAGCGATAATTGAATTAAAAATGATAAGGTAATAGGACGATATATTTCGTCCTATTTTTTATCCTAATATCCTATAAATAATAAAGCACAAAAACTGCAATAATACAAGACTGTTAAATTTACTATATATGTGATATATATAGTATGAGGTTATAATAAGAATATAATATTACATTAAAATATAAGTTGTGAAATTAATTTAGAAGTTTTAGGAGGAGAATGTTGGATAATTCATATTTAGAATTAGTTAATAAAAGGAAAGAATTAGAAATATCAAGTATATTAAAGTGTAATGAATATACAAGTAAATATGGTTTAGTGTTAAATCAAAATGATATTGCTAATATAATTGAAAGTAGAAAAGAAACACTCAAAGATACTGGTAGAATTGAGCTTAGAGGAAATATTATAGAAAAGCTTATAAAAGAGTTTTGTGATTCTCAGTATATTATACAAGATAATTATTCAGAGACTTTATATGAATTAATAGATATTTTCTATAATTATAAAAATGAAACAATGGATTTAATAACAGATGATGAGTTAATAGATTTTATGAAAAGAGCTTTTAATGGTGTATGTGAAGGTGATTTAGGTTATTTATCTACTACTATTTTATATAAAGCTAAAGAAAATCTATTAAATGGCAAACCATTAGACTATATTGAGAAAGAGGATGAACAATTTGAATAATTTAGATGTTATATCACAAATAAAAAAAGATAAACTTGATTCAATTAGCTATTTTCAAACAATTATAGAGGAAGGGTATAAAGTAAAACTATTAACAGATGAAGATATGGTAAATATTCAAATTCAGTTATTAGAATTGTTAGATAAAGTAGTATATAAATATAACGGAGTTGATAGTAGTTCTATTAGAAAAGAAGTATTAGAAGATATCTCAATTTCTAATATTTACACACTGGGTATTTATTTGAAAACTTTTACTAATCCTGATAATGCAATAAAAGAGTTAAAGGAAAAAGGTTTAATATATATTTATGAACAAGGTAAAAAAAGAATATATAAAATGTTAGATATAATACGAATTAGTTATGTGAAGGTAAAACAAACTAAACTAAATATATTTAATGACATATATAATGATACAATAATTGGTGGTATAAAAGGATTTTTGAAAATATATGATGCTGATTTTAAAGCACAAGATATGAAAATTACAGTAGATTATCCATTGTATAATCAATTAATCGGAAAACTAGAAGGTGTAGAGTTTATTAAAGAGTATTTAAATTCAATATATTTAGAAAATATATTTTGCAAGTATTTTCCAGAGCAAAATATAAAAGAACTATTATATAGTTATTCAGAGGATTATGAGGAATTAGTAATTAATATATTTGAAATAGTGTTATATGAAGTTATTGCATGTCAGTTAGTAAATAGAGAATTACAAGATTTAATTATTTCATCACATGAGCTTGATGAAATATACCATAAATTTGATAATAAAGATGATAATGAAATAAATGAAATATTGCAAAAAGCATATAACAGTATTAAAGATAAATTATTTTACGATGATATACAGTTACAAGAATATATTGAAAAAAACTTTGAGAATATAAAAAAAGTAATATTACTTGCATACAAATATAGAAAATTAGATGATATTTTTATAACACAAAAATTTATTAATAATTAAAGAAAATATAGGAAAGAATTTCCAGTGTCAATAAAATACCGGAAAAAAATCAAAAAATCTTCCGGTATTTTGTTGACACCGGAACAATCTTCTGGTATTATATTAATACAGGAAGATAATTAAAAAATCTTCTAGTATTAAAGGAGAAGATTGTTATGGAAAATAAATTAGAAATGTTACCTATAAAAAAAGATTTAGAAACTAAGAGAGTATTAAAACAATTATCAAGAACAAGTAGAGCGTTAGCTGAATTAAAAGGTGTATCTAAAACTATGCCTAATGAAAATATTTTAATAAATGCTATAATGATAAATGAAGCAAAAACAAGTTCTGGTATAGAAAATATAGTAACTACACATGATGAGATATATAAAGCAATGGTAATGACAAATGATGCAACTCCAGCAGCAAAAGAGGTTGCAGATTACAGAACTGCAATTTGGAAAGGTTATAATTTAGTTAAAGAAAAACAGATAATAAATACAAATATTATTATTAAAATACAGGAAAGCTTAGAACATAACCAAGCTGGAATAAGAAGTACTTTGGGTACAGTAATTAAAAATATAGCTACAAATGAAATTGTTTATACACCGCCACAAAACAAAAGTGAAATTTTAGATTATATGAAAAATTTAGAGGAATATATTAATAATGATGATGATATGGTGGATCCATTAATAAAGTTAGCAATGATACATTATCAATTTGAGTCAATACATCCATTTTATGATGAAAATGGTAGGACGGGTAGAATTTTAAATATATTATATTTAGTATTGAAAGAATTAATTGATAGTCCTATATTGTATTTGAGTAAATATATAATTAGAAATAAAATAAAATATTATCAATTATTTGAAGAAACCAGAAAAACTGAAAATTTTGAAGAATGGATTATATATATGTTAAATGGAATTGAGGAAATGGCAGAAGAAACTATATATATTATTAATAAAATACGAAAAGAAATTTATATAATGAAAAATGAATTACGAGAAAAAACAAAGATATATTCAAAGGAACTTCTTGAAGCATTATTTTTTGAATTTTATACAAAAATACCATATATTCAAAATCAATTAGGGGTTTCAAGTAAAACAGCACAAAAATATTTAGATGGATTAGTAGAACTAGGATTTTTAACGTCTGAAAAACTAGGTAGAGAAAGAATCTATAAAAATGAGAGATTATTTAAAATAATAAAAGATTCTGATAGAGACTGATAGGAAAAAGGCATGTATTATACTTTACAAAAGAAGCAAAGACAAAAATGTCTTTGCTTCTTTTGTTATAAGAATTTAATGTGCATCAGCAGCTCTACAAGGAGGATCTTTTGCAATATAGTCAAAGTTTTTGAAATACTGTACGTTTTGAGGAGTATTATTTGCAGGAGGCATTTCATATCCTGGAAATTTAACAACAGGAATACTTTCTTTTTTTACATTATCTAAAAATTTATCAGATAAATTAAGGACAGATTTTACAACTTCTTTTGGTGTCATTGCTATCCATTGAGATAATGAGATATCTGCATAATGATTACTTCTAAATACTTCTAAAAATACAACCTTTTCATCACCAATATTTTGAATATAGTGAAAATCACCAACAGGAACATATCCAACATCACCAGCTTGATAATTAAATGTTCTAGCCTTAGGACCTGGCTTAAATACAGTCATTCTAGCTTTTCCTTGAATATAGTATTGAAGTTCATCAGCATTAGAATGCCAATGTATTTCTCTCATACCACCAGGTTCTATTTCGATAAGTGCAGCTGAAATACTTGAACATGCAGGGAAATTGTTATTATCTAATATTCGCACACTTCCACCAGCTGTTTTAACTGGTTCTAAGTTTATAAGCTCATGTTTAAAAGTATTTGGTACTTTACCATATGGTGAAATTACTGTTTGTGATTCAAGAGGACCAGGGTCACCACCATCAACTATATATACTTCTTTTTCGGGTATTACATCAAATTCAGATTCATCACATCCAAAGTTTGCAGATAATACATCTCTTGGCATATGTGAAAATAGTTCGGAAATTGAGAAAGTATTATCTTCTGAATAACTACCTTTATAAAATATCATAATAAATTCACAGCCATCTTGTAATCCTTGTATAGAATGAGGAATATTGGCTGGAAATATCCAACCTTCACCAGGGCTACAATCTGCAATAAAAGTTCTGCCTCTTTCATCAACAGCAGTAACTCTTGCACCACCTTGCAAAACATATCCCCATTCAGATTGAAGATGAGTATGTATTTCTCTAACACCAGGTGATAAATTCATATTAACAATAGCTAATGTATCATCAATAGGTAATTCTCTGCTTGTTATTTCACGAGACCAACCACCAGATTTTAAAGTCATATGTGCATCAGCAAATGAAAATCTAAGATGTGGTATTAAACCGAAGTCAGTGGCAGGTGGTACTAAAACATCAGGATTTTGACTATCCCTTACAGGATTTCTTGGCCCTAAATCTAACGCACCTGCTCCATCACTTCTAATTGGTTGTAGCTCAGTTGAGTTTTTTAAATCATCTAATTTTTCTTGCATTCTTTTTGTAAACTCTCTATCCATAAAACACCCCTTTATAATTAATCTATTAATATTATTTACCATTAAAGTAGAATAATACTAAAAAATTAAATTAATATATATGTATTGTTATATGATTTAATAAATTTAATTAATTCATTAAAATTTATTAAAGTAGTTGCCGTGTTTGTATTAGGATGAATTAATATATTTATACTATTAATTTATGTATCAAATATTAATGTCACACTACCAGGATATAGTTTTAATTTACTGAATAATTCATCACTAGTAGCAAATTCTAACCTTTTTTCCAGTTTTTGTTTAATTAATTTAAAATCAGCTTTTTTATCACTTATACATGTGCTTAAATATTTGTAATATATTTATTAAAGCACGACAAAACTGTATGGTTGATTATTTTCACATATATATTATTTTCCAAATATTGTTTTCAGGATATTAAAGAGGGTGCATTAAATTGTATATAGATAATAAATTTTATATAAATACTTGTTATTGAAATTTGTATACTATATAATACGGGTATAAGATATAGTTGGAGGTGTATTATGGAAGAAATAGAAATAACAAATAAAGTACAAAGTGAAAAAAAGGTAAAACCTACAAAAAAGAAATTATGGTTATTAATAACCATAATTGTAATTGCATTGTTGATGGTAGGACTAGTTGTATGGTATGTAATAAAAAATAAAAAAGATGAAATACCAGTATTAAGTGTTAATGCTACAGCAGAAACAAATAATGAAACACTACTAACATCAAAATTTAACATTAAATCAGATATTGAAACAAATGAAGAGTATTTGAAGGAAACTATTACAATTGAACCTGCTACAGAATATGAAATAAATAAAATAAGCAATACAGAATTTGAAGTAACTCCAAAAAAAGAATTAAAAGCAAATAGTATATATAATCTTGTATATATAAATGATGAATCAAAATATAAATGGTCGTTCCAAACAGAAACAGTATATAAGGTTAATAATATATATCCTCAAGATCAATCAAGTTATGTTTATTCAGATAGTGTAATTGAAATGGATTTTAGCTATATTCCAAATGAGGATATATTTCAATATTTTGAAATATCACCAAAAGTAGAAGGAAGATTTGAATATGATAATAGAAGAGTTAGATTTGTTCCAGATAAACTAGATGATTTGACAAAATATGAAGTAAAGATAAAAGAAGGATTTGGAAACAAAGAAAACGGAGATAAACTTAAAGAAACGATAACATCTACATTTTATACTTTAGCAGAAGAAAATAGACGTTTTATTAAAAATATATATTCATATTCTACAAGTGAAGAAATAAAAGTTTTATTAGAGGAATATTACTACCATGAGGATGAAAATTTACAAGCGGATTATAAAATATATAAATATAATAATGAAAATCAATTTTTAGAAAGTTTAGATAAACAAAAAGGATTTTCATATCCTTCTTTAATAAAGATTGATACATCAAACTTAAAACTAATATATAACAAAAAATGCAATAATGACGATTTTGTTAAACAATCAAGTAATCTATATCTAAATGTGAATGAACTGTTAGATGAAGGATATTATGTAGCAGTATTAAATATTGAAGGCAAGACATATTATGTAAATATGCAAGTAAATGATTTAATAACATTTTTTACATATTTTGATAATAAAATAGCAGTTTGGGTAAATAATTTAAAAGATAATACTAGTGTTGAAGGTGCTGATGTTTATATAAATGATTGTAAAGTTGGTAGTACAAATAATCAAGGATACATTTTTGTTGATAATAATTTCCAAAATAAACAAGATAACATTATAAAGGTAAAATATGCAAATAATAACTCATTATATCTATTAGCAGAGTATTATAAATATGAGGATATGTATTATGATACAAATCAAAATTTAAATAGTTATATTTTTATAGATAGAAATAGGTTTAAACAAGGAGAAAAACTAAATTTATGGGGATTTGTTAAAAATAGAGGAACTGAGGAATATAAGAATGTTACTATAGATATATATAAATCAGGATATAATGATTATCCACTATATACAAAGCAAATTGAATTAGATGAATTTGGAGGATATACAGACACAGTTGATTTAACATCATTTGACGATGGATATTATAACATAGAAGTTAGTGCTAATGGAAAAATAATATCATATGAATATTTTGAAATTATACAATATAACACTAAAAACTATAAAATTGAAACAAAAATTGATAAAGATGTAGTGTTTGCAGGAGAACCAATTCAACTAGATATTTCAGCAACATTATTTGATGGAACACCAATATCAAATGAAACATTTAACTATAGTTATTTTTATAATAATAATAAAAAAACAGGTAGTGTTAAAACTGATGAAAATGGCAATGCAACAGTAAAACTTAATACAAATTATGTAACACAATATTCGGAAAGAGTATATACAAGTATAAATATATCTAATGAAAATATTGAAGGTGAATATGACAGTAATAAAGAATACTTTACTGTATTGCCTAAATTAGAAGACTATAGTGTTGAGTATAAGTACGATGATAGTACAAATGAGTATATTTTTAATGTGGAAACATATAAATATGATAAAACAAATAAATCATTATATAAAGGTGAAACAACAAATAGAAATGTATATATAACAATAGAAAAATATAAAAGGGAAAAAGTATTGGATTATACATATTTTGATGAAAATACAAAAACAACAAAAGAAGTATATAAAACTAAATCTATATTTCTTGGAGATGAGAAGATTGAATTAGCAACATTAAATGGTAAAGGAGCAATATCATATAAAAAACCATTTCCACTTGAAGAAGATGGATATATAAAGTATAAATCTGAAATGATTGATGGCGAAGGTGAAATAATAATTGATAAAAGCTATTATGAATATATGTCATATATGAAAAGAAATGAATATGATGTTGATAGTCCATATAGTATAAAATATGATTATAATAAGTTATATAAGGTAAATGAAAATATAGAATTGGAATTATTAAAAAATGAAAAAAATATTACCACACCTATAAAAGTCTTATATTTGATAAAATCAGCAAATGGTACTGAAATAAAAGTATCAGATACATCTAAATATAGTATAAAATTTTTAAAAGAATATGGATCTAATATACAGTTAAAAGCATATGTTTTTGATGGAAATAATATTTATTCTTCAACATACTGGTATTCATTTGGATTTTCGTTAGATCAATCTGAATTAAAATTAGATGTACAAATTAGTTTTGACAAAGATTCATATAGACCTGGAGAAAAGGCAACAATAACAGTAAAAACGACAGATAAAGGTACACCTGTGTCTGCTCAAACAAATATTTGCGCAGTAGATGAAGCATTTATACAAGAGTATGGACAAGATGCAGATATAATATCATCACTATATAATGACTATTATTTTAATAATTTTATAGATGTTATCTCACATAAAAAATCAGGAGAACCAAACGAAGGTGGTGGCCGGTGGCGGCGGAGATGAAAGAGACAATTTTGCTACAACAGCATTTTTTCAAACAGTAAAAACAGATGAAAATGGAATAGCCACTATCGAAGTTACATTTCCAGATAATGTAACTAGTTGGAATATATTTGCACAATCTATTACTAAAGAATTTAAAGCAGGTTATGATAATAAAATTATGAGTGTTACATTACCATATTTTGTGACACCTATATATAAAGAACAATATCTAGTAGGTGAAGAACCAAGTATAAATATAAGATCAAATGGAATTTCTGTTAAGAATGGAGATAATGTAGAATATGTAGTTACATTATCATTACCAAACGGTGAATCTATAACAGAAAACATAACATCAAAAATAGGAAAGTATGCACCGTACAATTTACCAACACTAATTAATGGTGAATATGAATTGAAAGTTTATGGAAAGTGTAAAGATTATTCTGATACTGTAGTACATAAATTCGAGGTAATTGACACATTATTAAAAACTAAACAAATAAATAATTATGAATTAATAAAAAATAATAATATAAAAATAGATGGAACAATAGGTAAAATATATTTATTAAATGAAAATACAAATAAAATAGCAAAAGAATTATTTTATCTTGCAAATTTGCCATATGTAAGAAATGATCAAAAAGTTCAATCAATATTGGCAAATGAATTATTGATGAACTTTACTGATAATCAATATGGATATCAAAAACAAAATGAAGTATTCAATGATAAAGGTATTAAACTTATGGAAAATGCGCAACCTAGTTTAGAATTATCTGCTAAAATAATTTCTACAGGTTATAAATACTATAATGCAAATAGTATGACATCATATTTTGAAGATATTGCATTAGATGAAAGCATGGATATGAGAAACAGATTATTTGCTTATTGGGGATTATCAGCAATGAAAAAGCCTGTATTGACAAATATAAGAAATTTTGAACAAAGCATTGATTTATCAAAGAAACTTGATAGGATTATATTAGGTTTAGCATATGCAGATATTGGTGACTATAATAATGCTAATAGAATTTTTGACCAATATGTTGGTATTGTATTGAAAAATGAAGAGGAAATATATGAGTATTTAACAATATTAGCAATTAAATTAAATAGAGTAGAAAAGGATGATATGTATAATGCATATTTGCAACTAGATAGAGAAACAGAATATTCTAATTTTATTAAATTATATTATGTACAAAATGAAATATTACACAATACTAAAAAGGCAAGTATAACTCTTCAAGTAAATGGAGAAAAACAACAAATAGATTTAAATAACATAGGGTTTACAATACTTACATTAACACAAAAAGATGATGTTAAAATACTTAAAACTAGTAAAAATGTTAAAGCGTTTATTGAAGAATATAAAAATGCTGATAAAACAATAAACAATAATAATATATTAAGTAGAGAATATATTGTTAATGATAAGACTGTAAAAACTTTAAAATTTGGTGACATAGTAATTAATAGAATATATATTGATTATGACAAAATTAAAGATGAGAGATTCCTTATTGTAGAAGATATAATACCTAATTGTATGGTGTATCTAACAGAAGAGTTAAGGGGCTATGATAAAAATAAGGTAAAAACACCAAATAAAATAAATGGTCAAAAAATTACTTTTTCAATATATAAATCAAATGACACACAACCATATATAGAATATATGACAAGGGTAATAGGTACTGGTAAATATATTTCAGATGGAACTATATTAAAATCATATAAAGATAATATTATAGACTATAATTCATTTGATGATATATATATAGCTAACTAACTAAACAAAACATATTAAGTTTTTAATTTAAAAAATTTTCATAAGAAAAAATGCCCCAGCTTAGCTGGGACATTTTTGTATTATTTTAATTATTGTCTAACATATATTTGTTATATACTTTTTCTGATTTAATTAATATGTCTTGTTCTTCTTCATATTCAATAGAAAAATTATCTAATTCTTCAACATCTGTTATAGTATCAATTAATTTTCCATCATTAAAATAGTATGTTATTTTTCCACCAATACCAGAATATTCTAAAACATATGCAACTAGATTACCATTATCATTGTAATGAAAATGTTGTATATTAATAAAATCAGGTGCAGGTACAACCACTACTGAACTACCTTTTAATAAAATAGTTGCTGGTACTGATTCGTTTCCAAAATAGTTCATATAGTCTTTTGCAGAATATCCAAGTATTTCTTCATTAATTGAATCATCAATCTGTTTCCTATTTTCGCTATTTTCATTATTCTTGATAACATCATCAATTTTAGATTTGATATCATCGATACTAACGCTATTATCAATTTTACCAATATCACTACTGCTTGGATTGTTTTGCTTTATAGTATTTTTTGATATAAATGCAAAATATATAATACCGCAAATAAGTAAAATAAATAATAGTAGTAATAAAACTTTAAAGAATTTTTTCATAATATTCACCTCGCATATATTATATCTTGTATTTTATATTATTACAATAATATTTATATAACATATTTGTTTTATTAAAAAAAATATCAACTGAAAATATTTTAAATCTGTTGATTTAACTAAAATAGTGTGATACAATTAATTCACTTAAATATAACCTATGAAAAGCAAATTAGGTGAGGGGAAAATATATCAAGAGAAAACAGGTCAACTGGCTGAGAGCCTGTTATATATCCAAACTGAAAATTCACTTTGAGGTTCTATATTGAAATAATAGTAGATACAGACGAGTTACATACGATATAATGTAAATAAAGAGTATTTAATAATATATATTAAATAAATTTAGGTGGTAACGCGGAAAATTCAAACTTTCGTCCTTGTATATAGGATGAAAGTTTTTTTGTATATATTTTAAAATTTAGGAGGTTAAAATGAAAGAGAAAATATTATCAATGAAAGAAAAAATCACAAAAGAAATTGAAGAATCAGAAGGTATGGAAAAATTAGAAGAAATAAGAGTAAAAATCTTAGGAAAAAGTGGTGAGTTAACACAATTACTAAAAAGCCTTGGTAGTTTAAGTAATGAAGAAAGACCACAAATAGGAAAACTAGTAAATGAAGCAAGACAAGATATTGAAGAAAAATTAAAACAAAAGAAAGAGATAATTGAGCAAAAGATACTACAAAAGAAATTGGAAAGTGCTGAAAAATATGATTTAACATTACCATATAATGAGGAATTAGGAAGCCTTCATCCAATTACAATAGTACAAAGAGAAGTTGAAGAGATATTTAAATCAATGGGATTTACAGTAGAAGAGGGTAATGAAGTTGAAACAGAATATAACAACTTCGAGGCTGTAAATGTACCTAAATATCATCCTGCAAGAGATATGCAAGATACATATTGGTTAGAAAATGGACAATTGCTAAAAACACATACTTCTGCTGCACAAAATAGAATTATGAAAAAATATGGTGCACCATTAAAAGCAATTTTTCCAGGAAGATGTTTTAGAAATGAAGAACTAGATGCATCACATGAAAATACATTTTTCCAATTAGAAGGTATGATGATAGATAAAGATATATCAATAGCTAATTTAATATATTTTATGAAGAAAATGTTATCAGAAGTATTAAAACAAGAATTAGATGTAAGATTAAGACCAGGATTTTTCCCATTTGTTGAACCAGGTTTTGAGTTAGATGTAAGTTGTATATATTGTGGTGGAAAAGGCTGTAAAGTGTGTAAACAAGGTGGTTGGATTGAGCTTTGCCCATGTGGCTTAATACATCCGAATGTATTAAAAATGGGTGGTATTGATCCAGATGAATATTCAGGATTTGCATTTGGTATGGGACTTTCAAGACTTGCAATGATGAAATATGGTGTAAGTGATTTAAGATACTTAAATTCAGGTGATTTAAGAGTTCTAAAACAAATAGGGTTAAATTAAGGGGGTAAGAAAATGTATATATCAATTAATTGGATAAAAGATTTTGTTAATTTAGATGGAGTAGATATAGATAATTTAATTAATCGTTTTACACTTTCTACTGCTGAGGTAGAGGGGATAGAAAAACATGGCTATGATATACAAAATGTAATAGCTGGTAAGATTATTGATGTTCAAAAACATCCAAATTCAGATAAACTAAAAATAGTAAAAGTAGATACTGGTAAAGAAATTGTGCAAAGTTTATGTGGTGCCCCAAATGTAGCTATTAATCAAATAGTTCCATTTGCGCCAATTGGAAGTAAAATTAGGGAAATAAATGTTGAAGAAACTAAAATAGCAGGAGAAAAAAGCTGTGGTATATGTTTATCTGAAAAAGAGTTAGGAATAAGTGATGACCATTCAGGGTTAATGTTATTAGATGAAAATACAGTAGTTGGAACAGATATTAAAGATATAATGGATATTGAAGATATTATATTTGAAGTAGATAATAAATCATTAACAAATAGACCAGATTTATGGGGACATTATGGTATAGCAAGAGAGATTGCAGCAATAGTAGGTAGACAATTAAAACCATTAGAAGTTGATAATGTAGAGAATTATAGCAATTTACCTAAATTAGATATTAAAGTAGAAGATAGTGATAGATGTTATAGATATTCAGGTATAACTATTGAAAATATATCAAAAAGAGTATCTGATTTAAATATGAGAATTAGATTATTCTATACTGGTACAAGGTCAATAAATTTATTAGCTGATATAACAAACTATATTATGCTAGAATTAGGGCAACCTATGCATGCATTTGATAAATCAATTGTTGATCATGTTAATATTAAAACCTTAGGTAATGAGCAAAAATTTGTTACATTAGATGGTATTGAAAGAAACATATATGATGATACATTAATGATTTGTAAAGATAATAACCCTATATGTATTGCAGGTATTATGGGTGGAGAAAATACTGAAATAAAAGATACTACTAATAGCTTGTTTTTAGAATCAGCAAATTTTGATTCAGTTTCTGTTAGAAAATCATCTATTAAGTTAGGACTTAGAACAGAAGCATCTGCAAGATATGAAAAAACATTAGATCCAGAAATGACTGTTATTGCAATTGCTAGATATATTAAGTTATTAAAAGATATGGATAAAGATATTAAAATAACTTCTAGTGTTACAGATGTATATGTTAAGAAATATGATACTATCACTATTGATATATCTAAACAATATATTGATACAAGAATAGGAAAAGATATACCAATTGATGATATGGAAAATATATTAACATCACTAGAGTTTAAAGTAACAAGAAGCGGTAATAATATGACAGTTGTTGTTCCAAGTCATAGAGCAACAAAAGATGTTAGTATGAAAGCTGATCTAGTTGAAGAAATTGCTAGAATACATGGCTATGATAATATAGAGCCAAAAACTAAAATAGATAGTTTAAGAATTGTAAGTGATAGTGATGAAAGAGTCTTAGATTACACTATAAAAGATGTTTTAGCACAAAAATATGGATTATCAGAGGTTCATAGCTATATTTGGTATAATAATAAACAAAACAATGAATTAAAAATACAAACAAATAATAATATTAAAATTATTAATAGCTTAAATGCTGATAATAACGTGCTTAGAGAATCTATGCTGCCAATATTATTAAATATGTTAAATCAAAATATTAAACACTATAATGATGTTAATATTTTTGAAATAGGTAAAGTCTTTACATATCCTAAAAAAGATGAAAACTGTATTGAGAATAAAAATTTAGGTATTGTTTTGGCTAGTAAGAATTTAACTGAAAAAGAGGTTATGGAAAAAGCTATTAAGTTAGTAAGAACAATATGTAAATTAACTAAAAACATTGTTCCACAAATCACAGATATTACTAGTAAAAAATATAATTGGATAAATGATATTAATGCAAGTAATATTGGGTACAACAATACAAATTTAGGTTATGTTTCTGTATTAAATATAGGAATAAAAAATGAAATAGATAAAAAAATGAATGCAGTAGTAATTGAGATGTATTTAGATAAATTAAATGAATTAAGTAAACAAGAAAATAAATTTAGTGAGATTACTAAATACCAAACTGTAAATATTGATTTAAGTTTAGTTGTAGATAAAGATACAAAATATTCAGTAATTGAAAACTATATTAAAGATGCAAAAACTAATTATTTAATTAGTTTTGAGTTAATTGATGTTTTTGAAAATATTAAAACATTAGAAAACAAAAAGAGTATAACAATTAGATTTATATTAGGTTCATATGAAAAAACATTAACTAATGATGAGATATCACAAGATATGAATTCATTAATAGAGTGTTTTGAAAATAATGGAGTAATTATTAGAAAATAATTGACAAAAAAAGATAAATATAATAAAATGAGTACATAAAAGAAAGGAGAGATATATTTATGAAAATAAAACAAAGAAGAGGTATATCATTAGTAGCATTAATAATAACAATAATAGTATTAATAATACTAACAGGAGCAG
>CAZFOR010000034.1:0-14459 GCA_964520895.1 uncultured Eubacteriales bacterium
ATTTTTTATAAAAATATCGCTTTTGCTATATTAATTACCTAAAAAACTTATATTTTGATCCATCAATTTTGATAATAAAATTTAATTCTAACAACATAGAAATTATATTTGTAGCTCTTGTATCTTTTACGTTTAATATATCTTTTATATCATCTCTTGAAAATTTATCATTGTATCCTACCCTATCAAAAATAGCTCTTATTTGATTTATTGTACTATTTCTAATATTAGCTTGTTGAATGCACTTATACAATTTTATAAAAAATAATTCTTCATCTGATACAAGATTTTTATTTTCAATATTTGCTATGTCTTTAATATAACTTTTATTAGGAAAAATTACTGTAAATGATAGTGAATCAGAAATAAATTCTGGTTTAATTTCAGTATCATTATAACTTTCAATTATTCTACTCAAACCACTTCCTCTACGTTCCATATAATGTAATCTACTAAAAACATCTGAAATAACTATGTTTCTTCTCATTGATGGTATATTTTTTATTTCCAGATTTTGAATTAAACTTCCATCAAACATTCCACCTGGAGATGTTATTTCTAATCTATCATCAAACATGTCAATATGAATTTCAGATCCTAATATTTGATAATCTCTATGAATTAACGCATTTACTATTGCTTCTCTTCGTGCAGTAGCTGGATAATCTTCTAATTCAACCCTATCCATTCCAACAATTTTCCATGATTGTTTTGAATTGTTTTTTATGAAAATATCTGCATTTTCTAATAATGAAATTATACTTCCTGTATACTCCTTATCATCAATTGCATCTTCTGATATTACTCCTTTCGTTGTTCCTTTCCATTTAGTACATACTATTTTTGATTGTTTTAAAATACCTTGGTCACTTAATAATAAACCAGCATTGGTTAAATTCCCAGCATCATTTGCTATTCCAAATGATACATAATCTTTATTATCATTAAACTTTTTATTTGTTTTTTCTTTTATTGTTGCAGCTAACAACGTAAAACTTAAATCATTTATTTTATATTTAGTTGATAATGCATCAAAAGTTAAATTTTTCCCTTTTAATATCAAATTATTAAGCATATGTTCTGGTGCTAATATGCTTTGATTACCAGACCTTATATAAGCTTCTTTTCTTCCATCTGAAATAACATAATATGGAGTTAATGGTCCATCTCCTATTTTTAATTCTAAGAAATCTTTATTCTCTTCAATAAATGTATTAATTTCATATCTAGGCAATGGTGTTATTTTAGTATTAATTAATTCAGTTATTTTCTCTGATATTTTTGAAATATTACTTAATCCTTTTAATTTGTGTGTATTATCTTCTACACCAAATAATATAATTCCACCTTTTGAATTAGCAAATGCAGATATAGATTTAAGCCAACTTTTCGGTCTTCTTTCTTCTAACTTTTCTTTATAATCTATATTACTAGTTTCTGCCTTTTCATAATTACTTATTTTCAAAAATATTCACCCCCATTTATACTATTATAATACCAATAAATATATTTATTCTAACATATCTATTCAATACATTAATGAATACTTGTTCCTGCTGGCAAATCTCCTTCTATTGTAAGTAGTTTTACATCTTCTTCACCTGCTGCAATTAACATTCCATTTGATTCAATTCCTCTTAATTTTATAGGTTTTAAATTAGTTACAACAACTACTGTTTTTCCTTTTAAATTATCTTCATTATACCATTTAGCAATACCTGATACTATTGTTCTAGTTTCTGTACCTAAGTCTACCTCCAATTTTAGTAATTTATCTGCATTTTCTACTTTTTCTACTGACAATACTTTTCCAAGTTTTAATTCAACTTTATCAAAGTCATCAATTGTTATTATATTATCCACAGGTTTTTCCACTTCCTCACTTTTTTCTTGTATTTTATTTTGTTTTTCATATTCTAGTTTAGCTTTTTCAATATCTTTACTTATCTCTTCTTGTAATATTTTTTCATCAATTCTTGCAAATAATACTTCTGGTTCTCCAACTTTTGTATTATTTTCTGTTTTTCCAAATTCTTTTATACTTTCAAGAGATGTCTCTGTTGCATTAATTTGTTTAAATATTTTTTGTGATGTTTCTGGCATAAAAGAAGATAATAATACACCTAATATTCTAATACTTTCAACTAAATTATATAATACTACTTTTAATCTATCTTGCATTGTTTCATCTTTTGCAATTGCCCAAGGCATTGTTTCATCAATATATTTATTACATCTTCTAGCAAAATTAAATATTTCTGTCATTGCATCTGCTACATGTAAAGAGTTCATACTTTTTTCAACATATATTGCAGTATATTTAGCTAGTTCTATTAGTTCATTATCAACCGCTTCTTTATCATTTAGTTTATATACAACCCCATCAAAATATTTATTTACCATTGCAACAGTTCTATTAACTAAATTACCAAGAGTATTTGCAAGTTCACTATTATATTTCTTAATTATATTATCATAAGTAATATTTCCATCTTGTGCAAAAGACATTTCAGATAAGCAATAAAATCTAACTGCATCTACTCCAAATTTTTCTGCTAAATAATCTGCATAAATTACATTACCCTTAGACTTACTCATTTTATCTTCACCAAACAAAAACCATCCATGTGCATAAATCTTCTTAGGTAAAGGCTCACCTAATGCCATTAACATAATTGGCCAATATATCATATGAAAACGCAATATATCTTTACCAATTACATGTAAATCTGCTGGCCAATATTTATTATATAGTTCATCTTTACTATCACATTTATATCCTAAAGCAGTTATATAGTTTGATAATGCATCTATCCAAACATATACAATATGTCCTGGATCAAATTCTACTGGTATTCCCCAGGTAAAAGATGTTCTTGAAACACATAAATCTTGAAGACCTGGTTTTAAGAAATTATTAATCATTTCTCTCTTTCTAGATTCAGGTTCGATAAAATAAGGATTATCTTCAATATGTTTCATTAATCTATCTTGATATTTACTCATCTTAAAGAAATATGCTTCCTCTTTTGCATTAGTTACTTCCCTACCACAGTCAGGACATTTACCATCAACTAATTGTGACTGTGTAAAAAATGTTTCACAAGGTGTACAATATGCACCCTCATAAAACCCTTTATATATATCACCTTGATCATAAAATTTCTTAAATATCTTTTTTACTGTTTCTTCATGATAATCATCTGTTGTTCTAATAAACTTATCATAATCTGTATTCATTAAATTCCAAATATCTTTAATTTCACCTGCAACGCCATCTACATACTGTTTTGGTGATACACCACTTTGCTCTGCAAGTTCTTGTATCTTTTGTCCATGTTCATCAGTACCTGTTAAAAAGAATACATCATATCCTTGTAACTTTTTAAATCTAGCAATAGCATCTGTTAAAATAATCTCATATGTATTACCTATATGAGGCTTTTTTGATGTATATGCAATTGCTGTTGTTATATAAAATTTTTCTTTATCCATTTTTACTACCTCCATTTTACTACTACACTGCTTATTGCAATTTCAGCTATATGTGACAAACTAATATCAATACTATCAATTATTTCATTATATTTTTCCAATGCACCATTTAATTTAATATATGGCCTACCTGTATCTTTGTTTATCACTTCTATATCTTTCCAATTTATATCTGTATTATCTAGTATATCTAATGCTTTATATACCGCTTCCTTTGCTGCAAATCTTGCTGCATATTTTTCATATTTATGTACATTAGACTTTTCTGAATAATCTATTTCATTTTGTGTATATATTTTATTTAAAAATACTTCTTTTGTTTCTTCTATTATATCTTTAATTCTATCTACTTCTATTATATCAATACCTGTTGTTACTCTCATAATATCCTCCAAATTATTTTGATAAATTTCCTATTATTCCACCAATATCTAGTGTTCCAAAATATATTAAAACTAATATAAATGTAATTACAGCATATATCAAATTAGATTTTTTTGTATTAGTGTATTTTAACCATCTTGAATATTGTTTATCTAACTGGTTATATAATTCTTCTATTTCAAAAGCCTTTACCCAGTTTTTCCACTGTCCCATACCATGTTCTGAATTACTTATTTGACTAACTCTACATTTAATTAACTCTTTATTTATTCTATCACTTAAATTTGAACTACTCATTTCATTAGATGATAATTCATTATTTAAGATTAACAATGATATTCTTTGATAAAAAGCAAGTAACATTATATAATATGATACCTTTTCATAATGTACTGGTAGTTTTGTAAAATTAAAATGATCTGTTGCTGATGTAAATACTACACCACCTAATTTAGTAAATCCATATTTTGAATATCTCCATTTTGAATAACTAACATCATCTAATTCCTTATTATTAAGTTCAAACTCAGAGTCATAATCACCTGAAAATTGAAATACATATTTATAGAAATTATCCTTTATTTCCTCAAATGTATTATCATTATTCCAGTCTGTTTCATCTATACACGCATAACTATACACAAACATTCGGTCAGAATATATATCATCATTTTCCCATTTAACATAACCACTAGTAATTGAATCAATAAATTTTTGTATATGTTCAACGCTTTCCATTTGATTTGTTTGTATATATATATTATCATTTCCCTTATATTTTGCATAACTAGAACTTAAATCTTTAAATTTATGATTGAAGTTTAATAATTCTCTAAAAGAAGTGTAGTCACTTTCATCTGTTATATTTGTTTTAAAACTTAAAAAACAAATTCCTGTATTAAAACAAATTAATTTTATTTCTGTTATCTCAAAAAATATTTGATTTTCTTGTTCAATTTTTCCTTGTATTTGATTAAAATCATTTAAATTATATATAAACTCTACGCATGATACTTTTGTAAGTTCTTTTGCAAGAGCTAAATTACTATATCCTTTTAATTTTTCTTTATATTTATCACTCCAATAAAAAGAAGGAAACATCATTTCTTTTGTTTGAGATAAAAAGTGAGTAAATATTTCCATATCATTTACTTTGTCAAACATTCGCATGTTCCATTTTTCATCTTTAATAAACTTAAATAAAAACTTCTCATATTTTTTTTCATCCACAACAAATGGATCCAAAAAATATGTATAATGATACTTTGTTTTAATATCCATATTTTTCACCTCGCATATATTTTATCATTAATAAATATATATGTCCATTGATTTTGTAAATATTTAGATATTTTAGATTAGCAATTATATTTAACAACTAAGTATAAAATTAAAAAAAGAAATAGTAATTATCTTACTATTTCATCCTCATCTTTATTTTCTTTATATTCTTTTACTTTTTCAGGTGTCCCTAATATTTGAACTAATTTGTCTTTTAAAATTTGACTTGAAATATCTGTCTTATATCCTTGACAAAAACCTATATCAGTTGGTATTTCAATACTATTTTTTTCCTTTTCAATTAAAATCTGCTCAGGAATTGTTACCATTTTCTTTCCTTTTTCAGCAAATGCATATATTTCTTTTGGCAATTCATCTTTTCCTTTTATGTTTACCCCTATATCTTTATCTCCTTTTATAATTTCTATATAATAGTCAATATCTCCCATGAATGCTACTTCTTCTCCAGCTATAATTTCCTTGTCTTGAATAGATGCTAATTTTCCATTTTCTAATTTAACACAGTTACAAAATCCAATATCATAATATGCTTCTTCAAATTCCTTTAGTTTGCTATTTACTCTATTCGTTAAATCAAATACTTCTATTTCATTATCTGTTAGCTGTTGATCAAGTTTATACTCCCTATCTAGTAAGTATTGTATTTCATAATCCGTCATGTAATTTGACAATCCTAATATTGTATTAATGTCATTAATCTTTACTTTTTTCTTATCAATTTCATTTCTATCAAATATATGATTTCTATTATTCATTAATTAAACTTCCCCCTTCATTATAGCATTGTGAAACACTACATTAAAATTATACCATATTTTTTTCAATTTGTCATCAATATTTTTATATGTTTTGCATATACTGTTAATATACTACTACCTTAAAGGAGGTAATTCTTATGTTGTTAAATAGTTTTAGTGCTAACAATTCACCACAAAATAATGATGATATACAACCAATTACAGCTAATACAGATAATCAAAGAAGAAACATAAGTCCACAAAATGGTTTATCCCGATTATTTAATTCAAGTAACAATTGCTGTAATAATAATGTTATAGAAGATGATCAATGTCCAAATAATGGACTTAGTTTCTCAACAATATTATTTTTTATTCTTATCTTTTTAATTCTTTTTTATAGAAGTTAAAATACATATTATATGATTGTGAGGTGTATATATGAACGAAGCATTTACAAAAAAAATATTAGAAATGATTTCTAATATGAAAGAAGATGAACTTAAACAAAACTTAGAAAAAGTTTCAAAAGTATTAGGAAATACTGATACTGAAAAACTAGTACAAAAGTTAAAAGATGAAGACATAATAAAATAAATTAATTAAAGGAGGGTTATCATATGGATGATATGTCAAATATCATGGATAAATTATCAGGTGTCTTATCTTCTGATGATATGCCTGGTAATATTAAAGAATTGATAAATGGTCTTAAAAATAGCAGTTCAAATAACACATCTAATGATAACTCTCAAAATTCTACAACTGAAAATAATATTGATATAGATATGGATATGTTATTTAAAGCAAAAAAAATAATGGATTCTATGTCTAATACTAGTGATCCAAGAAAATCATTACTATTATCATTAAAACCATATTTAAAAACTGAAAAAAAAGAAAAAATAGATCAATATGTTAAATTTTTAAGTTTATCAAAAATATTAGAAACGATGGGGCCAGAGTTGTTTGGAAGTGATAAAAATGTTAAGTGATTTTTTAGACTTCAAAAATTTTGATTTTAGTGATTTTAGAACTAAAGTACAAAACTTTTCAATTAATTTTTTAGGAATAACACTTGAATTTGAAGATATATTAATTATTTCAATTCTAATTTTTCTTATATTAGAAAAAAATGATGACTATATCTTATACATAATACTTGCCCTATTAATCTTTTCATAAAAAAACATACAAATATCCGTTTACTCGAATATTTGTATGTTAATTTTTATATTCTATTCTTCATCATCAGAAGATCCAAATAATTCATCAAATTTAGCTTCTAATTCCTTTTGTATATCATAATTAAAATCATCTTTACTTTCTTTTTTCTTTTTAGATGACACTATTTGAGGAATATCATCATCTTCATCCTCATCAAATTCAATATTTATAGAAGATGATTCTACTTTTGGAGTTTCTTTTTCTATTTTTGTTTCTCTACCCATTCTTGCATTATCTTTCTTCTCTTGTTCTTCAATAAATGGGTTATATACTTTCCATTCGCCTTTTCTGAAATTTGCAGGATTGTTTACATCAACCATTGTTGCTTGTATCTCTTTATATAGAGGCTTTTTAAAATAATAATATTTATCAGCTAAAACTGGTTTAACACCTTTTAATAATATTATTGCTTTATCTGGATTTATTCTTCTAATCTCATCTGGTGTCATTAAAGCTCTTGCCATAATCTGATCAGATTCAGATGTTCCTGATTTTACATTATCTTTATCTTTACTTTTTGATACACTATCTCTTGAAATAGTTTTCTCACCTAATGCTTTTGAGAAATGCTCAGCTGTTTTTAAAGAGTTACTACCTAAAAATAAATGTGTATCACAGTTTGCCATAATTGTTTCAGCAGATTCTTTATATATATCTGTTAATTGATCAAGTGTTTGTACTATAACACTAAATGCAATATTTCTACTTCTACTTGTAGATATCTTTTGTTCAAAAGATGGTATTTGTCCAATATTTGCAAACTCGTCTAGTATAAACAAAACCATTTGATCTAATTTTTTACCAGGTGTTGAATCTGCCATATCATATAATTGTTGTATTAATTGTGCAAAGAAAATTGTCATAATAAAGTTATATGAATCATCTGTATCTGATGATATAACATAAAGTGCTACCTTTTCTTTTCCTATTTCTTCAAAATCTATTGTATTACTACTTGTTACTTTTTGAATCTCACTTGAGTCAAATTTTGTTAATTTAGATTGTAAAGTACTAAGTATACTACTTATAGTTTTATCAGAACCTATTGCAACTGTTTTATAGTTCTTTCTAGCTGGATGTTCTTCTGGTATTCGGGACATTAATTTATCAAGTAAACTTTCTCCTGAATTCATTGAAGCCGCTCTTACTAAGTTTGCACAACTTGCAAGTGACTGTTCTTCTTCTGGTCTAGTTGCTTTTAAATAATATATTAATGATTTTAATAGTGGTTCAGCCATATCTTCCCAAAATGGATCAGATCCTTTTTGTTTTGACTGTCCTTTAACTATTGTATTTGCAATAATATCAACATCTTGTTCATTTCTAATATGTAAAAGAGGATTATATGAATCACTAAGATCTGTTTTTACTAAGTTTAGTGTCCTAACCTTATACCCATGTGCTCTAAAATATCCAGATGTTTTTTCATACAATTCACCTTTTGGATCTGTGAAAATATATGATCCTAATAATTGTGTTGCATTTGGTATAGCATATGCTGCTGATTTACCAGAACCAGATCCACCGGCAACTAATACATTTAAGTTACCTCTTCTAGATAATGGTAAATAGTTTTTTTCTGCTAATAAAAAACCTTTACTTTTATTAAGTCCATATGTATCATCATATTGCTCACCAAATTTTGCCCAATCACTTGATCCATGTTCAATTCCATCATATCCACTATTTGTTTTTTTCTTTATCCAAACAACAACTACTGTTACAATATATCCTAGCCAATATAATTTAGATATACTAGAAAACATTTCTTTTGCATCACCTTTAAATGCACTTTCTATACTTTCAAACATATTACTATAATAACTACCTACATTAGCAAAATCTTTATTTGAAATTGCAACTGACAAAGGTGATACAGCAAATATCCATACAATTACTCCTATAGCAATTAATATTATAACTATTTTAGAATATTTTTTTATAATATCTCCAAACATATTGGCCTCCTTAATTTATTTTTCTAATTCCTTATCTTGTGCACTACTTCTTCTAGTTCGTACTTGTTCTTTTTCAACAGTTTTCTTTTTAGTTGGTGTAGTTTTTTTAGCAGGTGCTTTCTTTGCAGTTGTTTTCTTAACTGGTGTTTTATCTTTCACCTCTTTTTTTGCTTCTATAGCTAAATTTGGTACCTTTGTTCTTGCTTTTCCTATTACTTTAAGTTCCTTTTCTTCAGGTTGTACAATTTCTAAATTTACTCCTATTTCTTTTTTACTTGCCATTTTAATTTCTCCTTTCTAATGTTTAGTCTTGGTCTAATTCAATTGCCACATAAGGTCTATATGGCATCATTTTACATTTGCCTACTATCTCTCCACTTTCTGGTTCCAAATATAAAAATGGTTTTATTTCTTCACCAGTTATTGAATCAATAATTGATATTGGTCTTTTTAAATTTGGTGTATATTTAAAATCTCTATATGTATATTCCCCATCTTTATTTATAATTGGTTCATATTTTACTATATCCGGTTTTTTTGTTATCTCTAATTCATTTTCTAATAATATTCCAGAATTCATTACAACTTTATTTTTTCCTAATGTTAACATTAAAATTGTTATTGCTGTATCTTCTTCTACTTCAACAAAAAATGTTTTTTTAGTTTTTCCTTCTTCTTCCTCTTTTTCAAAATCCAACATCTTTAATGTATGTATCTCGTCAGAATTATTTATTATATCAGTTTCAATTGCAAATGCCACTGTATTCATACCTTTAGAATCTAATATACTAAATTCTTGTTTTTCTTCCAAAATCAACACCTACTTTCTTTAATCTTTATACACTTTTAGTATAAATAATATGTCTGATTTAGTCAATAATTGCTATCAATGTTTTGAAAATGTAATAATTTTGTAATAATTATATATTTTTCTTTTTTCTAGTTATTTCCATTAAATTAAGTTTTGTATATCCTTTTATATTAATTTTACTTCTATCTTTTTTCGCTTCTTCTTGTAAAAGTTCTAGTATTTTTTGTTTGTTTTCTAAATCTTTCATATCAATAAAATCAACTATTATTATGCCACCAACATTTCTTAATCTAAGTTGTTTTATAATCTCAATTACAGCTTGCTTATTAACTGTATATATTGTACTTTCCAAATCTTTTTTTCCTGTATACTTTCCAGTATTTACATCAATTGCAGTTAATGCCTCTGTTTTATTTATTACTAAATATCCACCACAGTTTAACCATATCCTTTTTTGCAAATCCTTATCAATTTTTTTCTTTAATCCATTTTCATCTAACAAATTGCTTGTTTTAACATATTTAACGTTCTTAACATGCAACGGATCAACTGATTTAACTAAGTCAATAATATTTTTTTCCAATTTTCTATTATTTACAACTATACTATCTAGTTCTTTATTAATTACATCTTTTATTGTTGTATAAAGTATATTTTTTTCTTGATAAATAAGCTTAGGTTTTTCAACTGATTTTATATTTTCATTATACTTATTTATATTTTCCCATTTTAGTACTAAATTATCAATTTCTTCTTTTATTTCATCATCACTAGCTTCTAATATATTAGTTCTAATAATACCACCATAATTTTCTGGTAAATACTCTTTTACTATTCTTACATATTCTTCTCTAATATTTGAATCAGTTATTTTTTTAGTTATTGCAACAAAATGAGAATTAGGTGTTAATATAAAGTACCTTCCAATTAAAGAAATATTAGTAGTAAGTTTTGCACCTTTATTATCTATTGCATCTTTCTTAACTTGCAAAATAATATTATCACCTTGTTTTAATTTTGTTGTAATATCATTGTTTTCTAATTTTCCTTTATTATATACTCCATCTTGTTTTTCCTCTAAATCATTAAAAAACAAAAATCCATTTTTACTTTCACCTATATCTACAAAAAACGACTGCATACCTTGAACAACATTTTTTACTTTACCAATATAAATATTACCTTCTATTGAGTTTTGTTTTTGTGAATCTAATTCATAATATTCTACCACTTTTCCATCTTCTAATATTGCAAGCTCAATACCTTTTCTTAAATTGTTAACAAATATTTGTCTCATTTCTTACTCCTTCTTCTTATTATATATGCCCATAGAATGTTCAATATTATTTTGTATAATGTCAACTATTATTTCATATATATTATCACTCATCTTTTCTAGATTATCTATTTCATCTTTTGTATAATTGCTAAGTACATAATCTATTGTTTCAGAAAAATGTTCTTTATTTATTCCTATTCTTATTCGTGGAAAATCTATTGTACCTAAATGATTAACTACTGATTTCATTCCATTATGAGTACCAGCTGTTCCGCTTCTTCTTATTCGTATATCACCCATGTTAAAATCTATATCATCATATATAACAATTACATTTTCTTTTGGTATTTTAAAGAAATTAACCATTTGTATAATGTTTTCACCACTTAAATTCATGTATGTTTGTGGTTTTAACAATATTACCTTCTCATTACTAATTTGTGTTTGTACAAATAACCCATTAAACTTAGATTTATTTATTTTAACACCTAGTTTTTCAGCTATTTTATCGATAATAATGAAACCTGTGTTATGTTTCGTATGAATATATTCTTCTCCTGGATTACCTAATCCTACTACTAAATACATCAATATCCCTCATTTCTCTATAACATTATACAATATATTCATGTTTATGTAAATTGTTATTGACAAATTTTTTCATTTCAATTATGTAAAATATCTAAAAACAAAAAATCACAAATTTGAAATTTTAATCTCAAAAAATGTGATTTTTTATTTCTTACACACATAATCATATTTTGCTTACCTTACGGCAACCTCATGTATAATTTTGGCAGGTGCAATTTCTTTCAGAAATTTGCACCTATCCTTTAAGCTCTCTTTGCTGCTTATTCAATTTCAGATATCGAGGTATCTATAACTGGGCGAAATCCAAAGTAGCCATTGTTGTCGTAAAGGTCGTGCCCGATTTTTCTATTATACACAAGCCACAAGCAATTGTAGCTACGCACAGACCCAAACCAATAGTTTTGACTATATATAATATCAGGAATAGTTCCTACTAATACATTTGCTTCTTCAACTGTCATTAATCTTCCTGTTACTCCTAGATTTGTTCCATATTCTTTTGCCTTTGTTATTATTGATGTTGCATCCCCTATAGGATATATAGTTTCATCATTTAAATTAAATGGATAGGTTGTGGTACACCCTCCCAGTAAATTTTATTTGAAAATGCACAATTTGGTGCTGAATCACTTTGTTCTAATGTCCCTGTATCAATATTTTTTGATGCTAACATTGATACATTATCTCCATTTACACTTATTATATAAAATTGCTCTGTTTGTTTAGGTTTATATGTTACTAAATCTCCTACACTTATTCCATTATTTCCATTATCTTCTGTTAATGTCCAGTTTTTCACTACTGCATTTGGTACTGGATACATATTTAGTTCTGTTGCGCATGCTATTTCATTTGTATCTTCTCCTGCATAATATAACTCTCCATTTATTATTGTTAGTTTTCCGTTATATTTTTCTGTTGCACTTGGTATCCATTGCCTTATACCTGCCCAGTCTGCTGGATTCACATCACTTTTACTTGATATAGTTGTCGTTTTTGCTTGTTCGTTTAATATATTATTTCTTAAATCTTCCCTAAATGTTGTCATGTCATTTTTAAATACTGCTTCACTTGCTTTTCCTATTGTATTGTTCTCTCCTGTTACATTTATTATTACTGCCCCCGTTAATATTATTAACACTATTATTGTTATTATTAATGCTACTAAACTTATTCCTCTTCTATTAATTAAATTTTTCATTATTTTCCTCCTTTCAATATCCTTTACACCTTCATTGTACCCTTTCCCTTGAAATTTTGTCAATATAATATATTACATTTGAGGTTGTTTTATAAAATATAGCTGTCAATAGTAACAAAATGTTTTACAATTACCTAGAAATCTACTATTACATCTTGAAATTTTATGTTATTTATAGGATAATATATATATGATTATTAAGTTGAAAGTAGTAGGTGATTTTTTTTGATAAAAACATTAAGTAAAAAATTCGATAAACTTCTAGATAAATACAAACTAGATAAAGCAGTTTTTATTACATATATATTTTTTCTTTTATCATTGTTTTTTGCAATAGATAGATTATATGAAATATTTTATATTATGATTGTAGGGGTTGCAACAACATATTGGCATCCATTTTTGTATGCCTTTGCAATAGCATGTCCTGCAATTTCTTTTGCTTATAGTTGTTCATCTAAGTTTGCAAAAACACCTAAACATAAAATTAAATTTGCTGTAATGGCAGCAATCTCAATATATATAACAGTATTATCTATGATGTTTGAATGGATAAACAAGATTATTTGGATTGTTTTAGTTAAACTTGAAAACTTTCCTTTTATTATAGAAAATATGCCAGAAGTAATATTGCCAGCTGTAAAATGGGGAACTTTTGTGGCTCCTCTATTTACAATACCTTTAGTAGTAAATTGGTATATAAATAAAATAAAAGATGATTCAAAATACACTGATAGTATAGAAGATTATGCTGGTAGAGTTGGTCCAAAAGATTTTGTGGCCACAGGTCCATACACTTGTGACACTCAATTATGTATAGATGTTAAAACATCCAAACCAGTTGTTACACCTGAAAAAAGAAGATATGAATCAACATTAATACAAGGTGCTACTGGTACTGGTAAAACAGCTACAATTGTTGAACCAATGTGTGCATATGATATCGAAAAGAAATTTTTCTTTAAAGAAATGTCAAAGGAATTAGGTTATCATGCTTTACGTACTGGTCTTGCAAAACTTAATAAACCTTTATCAAATGAGTTTCTAAACTATAATTTTTCATTATCATATTTAACACCAAACGAAAACAGATATGATGAATATTTAAAATTGGTAAATAAATTAGTTTTATATGAAGATAAAGAAAATAAACAAATATATTATAAGGATATTGGTCTTACATTAGTTGCACCAGATGCAGAATGTATAGGAAGAGTTAGAGAAGTTGCCTCATGCTATAATATGAAAGTTAATTATATTGATCCTTTAGATCCTACCTCTCTTGGTATGAATCCATTTATATTAGAAGATCCTGCACAAGTTGCAGTTATTATATCAACAGTACTAAAAGGAATGTACGAATCAGAAAATGGTGGAGAAAGTAATATTTTCTTTGCACAAGTTACACAACAAGCAATGGAAAACTTAACAATATTATTAAAAGTAATGTATCCTAGAATGAATAATGGTGCAA